>CALLAD010000134.1 GCA_938002625.1 uncultured Aquificaceae bacterium | reverse complement strand
GCAGGAAGTCCAAGCATATTAAGGGATGTTATTCTTATATCGTTTAGATTAGCATAGCTTGTTATATATTTAACCCTTTTATCTCTTTCTGAATCTTCTTTTAAAACAACACCCTCCCTTTTTTCCTCGTCAAGCTTTTTCATAAGCTTTTTTAGATCATCAATCTGATTGGGAGTATATAAACCATATCTTTCTACGCTTGGAAGACCGAATTTTTCTATAATCTTAAGCTTTTCCCTGTATGGTAAAAAACCTTGCTTGTTTTTTTGCATTATGTCAAAAAGGAAAAAGGCTACATCTTCCCTTATGTAAGGGGGAGATTCTTCTACGTATGGATTTTCTGGTCCAGCTACCTCCGCACATAATACAATGTCTGGGTAATGTTCAAAAACTTCAAGATTTATAAAATCCTTTACTCTATCCGTGGTAAAGGCACATACATAACCACCCCTCGTAAAAGCGTATATTTCACCCCGATGCATAAGAATTCTTACGTTGTATCCATCTACCTTTTCTTCAACCCAGAAGGGTTTATCAAACTGTTCCCTTATACCAGTGGAAAGTTGAAAAATTCTACCTATATGAGGGTATCCCCAAACAATAAAATCCTTGAAAATTATAGTTCCTCTGGGTATCTCTTTAAAATCGTCGGTAAACCTCAGATATTCCAAGTCTCCATAAACTTCGCTTTTAAGCTTGTTTCTCTTAAGGGCTTCCTTCAAAATTTCTTGTGGAATCATTGGCAGAATTAAAATTATAAAGCTTTTTACTTAGTGGAATTTGGTCTTTTGCCTTCTATACCCTAAATTTATAGTATGATGAGTCAAAAAACACCTTCCAAAGAGGAACTAAAAGAGCTTTACGATAAGGACTTTCCCTTATGGGTAGAAATTAACTTGGAGCTTCTTAAGGAAAAAGCCTACCATCTTGTGGACTGGGAAAATCTACTTGAGGAGATAGAAGACATGGGACTTAGACATCTTGAAAGTTGTATTAGCTACTTAGCTGTGATTTTAGAGCACCTTTACAAGTGGGATAATTTTAGACATTTAACCTATGGGAAGGAAAAGGGTGGTATGGGATGGATTAGAAGCGTCAACAATGCAAGAAGGGATATACTAACCATGTTTGAAATCTATCCAAGCTTGAAAACTAAGCTACCAAAGGAAATGGACAAGGCTTGGAAATTCGCAGTAAGGAACATAGAAAAATGGCTTGAAGATCAAGGACAGGATCCAGAGAAATACAGCATTCCCAAAGAATGTCCATATACTTACCAAGAAGCCATGACAAGGGATTTAAAAAAAGAAACAAAAGGGATATAAAGGAACAATTTAAACCATAATGAAGCTTAAATGAGAGATAATAATATGTAGCCATTTTGAAGGCACGGAGGTAAACATGATAAAGTTTGGCACCGATGGATGGAGGGCAGTTATAGGTAATACCTTTACCTTTGAAAACGTAAGAAAAGTAGCTTATGCCCATGCAAAAGTGCTTCAAAGACAAGGTAAAAGGAGAGTAATTGTAGGTTACGATTTTCGCTTTATGTCAGAGCATTTTGCCCTTGAGGTTTATAAGGTTTTTAGAACTTTGGGTTTTGAGTGTTATCTTGTCAATAAAGCTTGTACTACTCCCATGGTTTCCTTTGCCGTGAAATATATGGGATTTGATAATGGGGTTATGATAACTGCTTCTCACAACCCACCAGAATATAACGGTTATAAAATAAAAGATTCTTTTGGGGGGTCTGCAACTCCAGACTTTATAGCTCAGGTAGAGAAGGAACTGGAGAGGGTGGAGGATTTAAAGCCAGAAGATTTTAAACCAGAGTATGTAAACCTATGGGGAGAGTACATAAGAGGCGTAAAGTCAAGGGTAAACATGGAGCTTTTATCCCAGAAGGAGCTTTTATTAGTTCATGATGCCATGTATGGCTCTGCCTTAGGGACATATTCCCATGTACTTTCTGGTACAAGGCTTTCTGTGGTGAATATAAGAAGCTATAGAGATCCTCTTTTTGGTGGTCATCCACCGGAGCCCGTGGAGAAAAACTTACAGCCCTTATTTTTGAAGGTTAAAGCCCTTAATGCCCATTTGGGTATAGCTAACGATGGCGATGGAGACAGAATAGCCCTTGTGGATGAAAAGGGTAATTTTGTGAATGCTCAGCTTATATACGTGCTTCTTCTTTATCACCTTCTGAAGAACAAGGGGATAAAGGATGGTATTGTTGTCAAAACTGTATCCACAAGCTTTCTCGCAGACAGAATATGCAATTCAGAAGGAGTAGAACTAAAGGAAGTAGCCGTGGGTTTTAAAAATATAAACGAGGTTATTTTAAAAGAAAAAGTTATATTCGGTGGAGAAGAAAGTGGTGGATATGGAATAATAGACTTTTTACCAGAAAGGGATGGTTTATTTTCTGGTTTGAATTTGCTTGAGCTTATTATTTTAAAGGATAAGCCCCTTTCAGAAATAATAGAAGACCTCTTTAAAGAGTATGGAACAGCTTACTACAAAAGAGTAGACTTTCATGCAGAAGAGGAAAAAAAACAGAAGTTAAAGGAGCTTATAAAAAATCCTCCAGAAAAGTTGGGAGATTTTAAAGTTTCTAAGGTTATAACCCTTGATGGATTAAAGCTTGTTTTTGAAGGAGATGGATGGGTGCTTTTTAGAGCTTCTGGAACAGAACCTCTTATAAGGGTATATGCAGAAATGCCAACGCAAGAGCAGCTGGAAAGAGTTCTAAAAGAAGCAATTAAACTTTTTGAATAGATGTTTCCCTTAAGATAAGTCCGTCCTTTACCTCTATAATTCTGTGGGCTTTCCTTGCCAAGTCCAATTCATGAGTTACCATTACTATGGTAGTGCCCTGCCTATTTATATTCTGGAATATCTCCATTACTACCTCTGTATTTTTACTGTCCAAATTTCCTGTTGGTTCATCGGCAAGTATTACGCTTGGCTGGTTTATTAAAGCCCTTGCTATAGCTACCCTTTGCATCTCTCCACCAGATATTTCATAAATTCTTCTTCTTTCCTTACCTTCAAGCCCAAGCTTTTTCAGCAAATTATAAGCTTTCTCCTTAGCTTCTTCCCTTTTCATTCCTAATCTTATGGCTGGTAACATAACATTTTCAAGAAGGTTAAACTCTGGAAGAAGGTAGTGAAATTGAAAAACAAAACCCATTTTTCTGTTCCTTATCTGGGATAGCTTCTCCTCATCATAAAAA
>CALLAD010000133.1 GCA_938002625.1 uncultured Aquificaceae bacterium | reverse complement strand
GTGGGTGGCGAGGAAACAAAGGGGGGAATAGAACCAGAAAATTTAATACCCTTTTTTGAAGAATGTTTAAAAGCGGAAAATGTAAAGGTTGTTGGTCTTATGTGTATACCACCATACAGAGAAGATCCAGAGGAGGTAAGGCCATATTTTTCAACCCTAAGAAAACTAAAGGAAAGCGTAGAAAAAGAATTTGGAATTAACCTGAAGCATCTTTCTATGGGCATGTCCCATGATTTTGAGATAGCCATAGAGGAAGGGGCTACCATAGTAAGAATAGGTACCTTACTCTTTGGTGGTAGGGGATGAAATCAGATAAACTTCCCTTACTGGATACGGTATTTTTATACCTTCTTCATCATAGGCCTTTTTAAGCCTCTTTATAAACTCACTTTTTACAAGATGCTGGCTTGGAAAGTCCTTAGCTCTAAGTATTACATTGAAATTTATAGAAAAATCTCCAAATTGAGTAAACCTTATAAAAGGTTCAAATTCTTCCACAGCTCCTTCAACTTCCTTTTGTACTTCCCTTGCTACCCTAAGGGTAACTTCTTCTACCTTTTCAAGGTCGCTATCGTAGGAAACACCAACTGGGATTACTATGTTCAATTCTGGCTGGGGCGTATGAAAGTTTGTAATTATTGAGGTAGATAACTTGGAATTTGGCACTATTATAAGGTTGTTAGTAGGTTGTTTTATAAGGGTATTTCTCCAGGTTATGTCCTCTACAAAGCCTTCTTGTCCGTTTTCAAGTCTTATAAAATCTCCTACTTTTATCTGGCGTGCGGCCAAAATATAAAAGCCAGCGAATAGATTTTCCAAAGTGTCCCTTAATGCCAAGGCTACCGCCAAACCTCCTATACCAAGGGCTGTAATTATTGGGGTTATGGCTATACCAATTTTGTCTAAGGCTATAATAATTCCCACTACTATAATTGCCACCCTTGCTATTTGCACTACAAGGGAGGTAGCAGGCATATCTTCTCTGTATCTGTTTATGTACACCCTAAGAAGGCCACCAAGAAATCTTGAAAGAAAAATAGAAAGGGAAAGTATAAGAATAACCCAAAGGGCTTTATCCTTAAATACCTTTAAAATCTGTGGAACTTTTACCTCTTCAAGGAATATATGCAAAGCAAAAAGGGAAAGCCACAAAAGGGGCATAAACCTTAGGCTATCCAGTAAGATCTTAAAAATTTCCCAATGAGTTTTTTCCCATTTTTTTCTCAGTAGGTAAAGAATAGTCCTTTCTGAAAGGTAGCCTAAGATAAGGATTGATAAGAAAACAAGAAAAGACACTACTAAGTCTACCATTCTTTAAATATTATAAGGGGCGGGCAAGGCCCGCCGTAGGGGAAGTTATGCGTAGTTGCGTATTACTATGATAAAGCCTGTTAAGATAAATACCACAGCCCAAAGGATAACAACAAATACAGCCGCATTACCAAGGGAGGATTCTACTTCATTAGCATGGTAAACCTCTCCCTTGGGAGTGGAACCTGCCCTATAAGCCATCCACCAAGTGTAGGCATAGAGCAAAAGTCCCGTTAGTGTTGTGCCTAAGAAGAGGGCTGGGCTTAACCATTCAAGGTTAACCTTGTAGTCGTAGATAGAGTAGCCAAACCTTGCGGTAGATGCCACCCTTAGGTATTCCCTAAATATGGCAATGGTTAAAGTTGCCACCACACCTCCCAATAGGGATGGTATTGCCATCTGGATTGGATTTTTCTGAGCCATGAATATAATACCAGCGCATATAAGAAGACCTACTATTGAGAGTATGGTAAATATGCTACCTTTTGCGTTCCAATCGGATGGTATGGTAAGTATGTACAGTATATGAGTAACTATCCAAAGAGCACCAGCATATAGGGCAAGCTTGGCACCAAGCCTGCTTGTAAAAGCAATATATTCCTTATCCCCTTCAAAGTCCTTCCTCTTTCCAAAATACCAGCTATAGAGCATCATAAAAACACCAGTTACCGCTATGGATGGGAATATGAGAAGAGAAACAAACCTAAGGATGTTAAAGGAGTATATGTTCAATCCTGAATGGTTCATAGTGGTACCGCCAGAGGTATACCATTCTACCCACTTTTCTGGGAAAAGGGATTGATAGTTAACCACGTGGATTATAAAGCCCACCAAAATTAAGAAGATTACACTGCCTATGGAGAAAAGAGTGGCAAGAGAATCCTTTTTCCTGCTAAAGTATGCAAACCAGAGGAGATAATAGCCAATGAGGAGAAAGACTATAAACATTATGTACCAAGAGGCGGATAAGTTAGCAGAGGTATACCAAAGGGGATCATATATTACCTGATAGAAAAGCAAGGGAGCAACACCCAAAACTATTGCCAAAGACACAGAAACCTTTGAAAGCTCAATCATAGCTCTGGCAAGCCTCTTGTGGTTTTCATCCTTTCGTGTAAGACCGTATATGGCATACAGAAGTCCACCTACGGAAGTCCAAACAAACACCATATGAAGAGCCCATGTGAGAACTTGAAGAATTTGCATAGCCACTGGGAAGAAGGGAGACCCTGCTGGATCTCTCATAGCCTTTAGCATTGCACCAATTTGCTCTGGAGATTGGGCGGCGAGGGCAAGCTTGCCCCCGATTAGCATAAAGGCAAGGGTAGCTAAAAGGAACCACCTTATAAGGTCTTGACGAAGCTCTTTAACCACGTCTATACCTCCTTATTTACGAGCTTCGTAACTTGCTGGTGGCACTTCTATCTTGGCAGATACCCTGCCACCCTTTGAAATCATGTCTGCTATGTAAGCAGACAATGCCCTTAGCTCTTCGTCCTTTCCTACAAAGTAGGGCATGTATGGGGGATGGGCTTGAGGTGTTAAATAATTAGCTAAGAAGCCATATACGGCATCCTCGGAGGTCATACCTTCAAACTTTTTGGCAAAGGGTCTAAGCCCAGATGCTCCAGTAACGTTATGACATCCAGAACATTGAAGTATGGCTACGGCTTTACCAGCCATTATTTTGTTTTCTGGAGTAATGGTCTTTAGACCCTCGGGCACAAAGGCATTAACTGCCAAAAAGCCCTTCTCGTTTATCTTGTTCACTTCGTTTTCTATCCCCTTTGCTGGTATATCCTTGTCAATTATTTGATTAACCCATACAAACTCACCAGCTATGTAAGGCTTACGAAGAGATTCTCTTATCTTCTCCTCTGGGAAAACACCTATAGCAAATATAAGAATTAGCAATGGTATGGATGCATATATCCTTGCAAGATTGGGAACTATAGAAGTTAGAGTAAAGTAAGCAAGAATTGCAAGCAATACAAGCCCAATACCCACATAGTAGGAGGTAGGTACCACGCCGCTAAGAATTACATGGCTTCTCTCTGGTAGGGTGGAATAATACCAAGCAAAGAACACGCTACCAAAGATTACGCCTGCTATACCCCAATAGGACATGGTTCTTACTATGTCCTTGTAAACCTTCTCACTTATGCCCTTTTTCATAAGATGGGCAATACCCAATCCCATAACACCAGCAAAGGCTAACATGTATGAGCTTCTCATAAGCAAGTGAGGGAAGTAGTTTTTGTTATAGAAAGCATCCAGTATGTTTCCAGTTGTAAACCATTTTTCATGCCCTGGTGATAACATAAAGGATAGGATTCCTACTATGATGTACATGGTTGCCCATGATCCTACGGCAAAAATCCAAGCAAGCTTGAGCCAGCTCTTTTGATCTATCCTGCCCAGAGTGTAAAAGAGGATATAAACTAAGGTAACCTCTGCTACGAACCATATCCACTCTGCTGCCCAAACCCAAACAAAGTTATGAATTAGGGCGGATATACCCCTTGGGTTTGCTACCGTTGCCGAAAACCATATACCTGGTCCTGATATAGAACCTGATACGTAGGAGAAAACAAGAAGGGTAAGTAGGTACCTTTTAATGTAGTCGTAGATCTGAGGTTGGTTTTCCTTGTAAGCCTTTGTGGCCAAGTAGGCAAGCAATATTGACGCTCCCACAGATACGTGGGAAGCCATGACGTGTATGGATGCTATGATGCCTATTACTATGGCACTGCCTATGGTAGGCACGTACCACATGGGGTAAAGACCCAGTACGTCCATGATGGCACCTCCTTATTGGTTTAAATTTAACTTTAATTTAAGCTAATAATTTAACATTGTCAAGGGTCATAGGAGAGTGTTCCAAAAATCTTGGTACTTCAAACTACTTGACAGGAAAATGTTTGGAGCTATTCTATCAATAAATGAGAACTATACACGGCAAGCTCTTATTTGACAACCCACAAGATATAGAAATCCTAAAAGACTTAACGAGAAGATGGTCATCGGCTTATAGGTATGCTTATAAAAGATTGCTTGAAGGAACGGACTTAAATACCCTAAGAAAAACCCTTCAAGAAATTTTCAATCTAAACGCAAGATACGCCCATTCAGCCATTGTCAAAGCCCAAGCCTTGATGAAGAACAGAAAACAACTAAACAAAAGCCTCAGAAAGGTAATATTCGGAGGAAAAGGCTTATTTGAAAAGCTAAGAAAAAGACATATAAACGGAAAAAAGTATGATCAGCTAAAAAGAAAATGGAAGGAGAAAAGAGAGGGTAACCTTTATAGCATAGGGCAAAAGCATTCAAAAGGTAACCAAAACTTAAGAGTGGAAGTTAGAGAGGATGGCTTATTCTTACGCATTAATGTAGGAAATAGGCGATACATCTACGGGAGAATATCAGCAGGAAAAAGGGAAAAAGATATAACAGCCATAGCCTTTTCTGGGGAAGCTTATAGTGTAGAGATAAAGCTAAGGAATGGAAGCTTTTATGCTTACTTCACAGTAGAGGAAGAACTACCGCCCATAGAGATAACAAAAGCCTAT
>CALLAD010000132.1 GCA_938002625.1 uncultured Aquificaceae bacterium | reverse complement strand
GAGCTTTCCAAAAATTATCAAGTGCCCTTAATAGTGGTTGCAGACCCTATAGCCTTGGCTATTCTAAAGCCTCCTGGGGAGTTTGGAGCAGATATAGTAGTTGGAGAAGGACAACAAATGGGAGTTCCCTTAAACTTTGGTGGGCCATACGTAGGATTTTTTGCCACAAAAATGGAATATGTAAGAAGAATGCCTGGAAGGTTAGTGGGTATGGCGGAGGATATAGAGGGTAAGAGGGCTTTTACCCTTGTTTTGCAAACAAGAGAGCAACACATAAGAAGAGAAAAGGCAACCTCTAACATATGCACCAATCAGAACTTAATGGCTCTTGCCAACCTTATATATATGGTACTTTTAGGAAAGGAAGGGTTAAGAGAAGTAGCCATACAAAGCCTTTCAAAAGCCCTTTATTTACTGGATAAACTCTTGGAGCTTGGCTTTGAAAAGCCCTATAAAGGAAAGCATTTATGGGAGTTTCCTATAAGACATGAAAGGGCAAGGGAAATCTATCAAAAGGCCTTGGAACATGGCTTTCTTTTTGGTGTACCCTTAGAGGAGTTTGGATACAAAAATACTTTACTTGTAGCCCTTACTGAGAAGAGAAGAAGGGAAGAGATGGACAAACTACTGGAGATTATAAGGGTTTCCTAAGCTTTTTGTAAATATCCTCTCCAAAAAGGTAGAAAATGGGAAGGCTTCCCAGAAGTGCCCACAAGCCAGCCATATAAAGGGTATAGCCAAAGGAATCGGAAAAGGCGTATAGATTTTGAAATTGATAAAAAAATGCCTTTGCCTTTTCCTCGGCTTGATAGGTATAAAGGGATAGAGAATCCATTAATTGATACAGATAATTTTTAACATAGCTATGGTTTTGAATTTCTGTTGTTCTTTGAAAATTTACAGAGGCTTGCCTTTGAAGGTCATTGGTGGCAAAAGCCGTACCAAAAGAGCCGCCTACGAACCTTATGTAGTGCATAAGGCTAACCCCAAGGGTGGTTTTTTCTCCCAACCTTTTAAGGGCCATCTGAGTTATGGGAGCAAAGAAAAAGCCCATACCCACACCCATTATAACCAAGTACGTTATTGCAATATCCTTAGGAGTAAAGTAATTTAGTTTTGGAAGCAATAAAAAGACGGAGAGAGGATATATAAGGGTTGCCACATAAAGGGCAATTTTGGGAGATTTTTTGTCGGATATTATTCCAGCCACCGGAGAGAAAAAGCCAATGGCAAGAGCCATAGGGAGTATGGCAATGCCTGCTTGAAGGGTGGTGTATCCCTTTAGTTTTTCAAAGTATAGGGGTATAAGGTAGAAAACTTGATACATGGAAAATCCCAAAACAAAGCAGTAAACCCAAAAGGCAATGGTAAACTCTTTTATTTTAAATACGGAATAATCTATAAACTTGTTTTGCGATAGAAACTCCCAAAGGAAGAAGAGCAACAAAGAAAAAATAGAGATCAGGGTGAGATAAAGTATAAAATTGCTTGAAAACCAACCTTCCTTTTGTCCCCTTGAAAGCACTACAAGAAGGCTAACGGTAAACATGGTAAGCAAAAGGTAAGAGATAAAGTTAAGCCTTATTTTGTGAGAAAGTTTATAATCCTTAAGAAAGAAAAAGGCCAAAGTAAAATTAATAATGCCTATGGGAAGGTTTATGTAAAATATCCATCTCCAATCTATATGCTCCGTTATATACCCTCCCAAGGTAGGACCAAGAGCTGGTGCAAAGCTAACACCCAAGCCATATATACCCATGGCAAGCCCCCTTTTTTCTGGTGCGTATGCAGAGAAAAGCAAAGCTTCTGCACTAACCACTATCAAGGATTCTCCAAAACCCTGAACTGTCCTTGAAGCTATCATCCATTCCAAGGATTGTGCTTGACCGCAGAAAAAGGAGGCAGTAGTAAAAAGAAAAAGGCCAAAAAGGAAAACCCTTTTCAAGCCCGCTATACCCTCTAACCATTCCACCAGAAGAATGGAGCTTGCCGCCGCCATCATGTAAGAGGTTATAACCCACTGAACACCATAGATATCGGTACTAAGAGGAGCTATCATTTTTGGAACCACTATATCCACTATGGTAGTGTCCAATATGGCCATAAAGACGCCCACCATAAGGGAAAAGGTAAGAATAGCCCTTTCTATGGGTGTAAGGCTTTCATGAAAAGGCCTTGCTTTTTCCATCCTACTCCCTTTTTATTTCCACCCTGCCCCCCATACCAACCCTGAGAAGGCTCATATCTCCCTTTGTTATTTTTATCTTTATAGGTATTCTTTGAACCACCTTTGTAAATTCGCCCGCGGATACATCCCTTGGCACAAGGGCAAAGGTGGCGGCAGAGGCTGGGCTTATTTCTTTTACTATGCCTTCAAAAACCACCCTTGGATAAGCATCAAGGCGTATATAGGCCTTAGAGCCTTCCCTTATGCCCTTTAGCTTGGTTTCTTCAAGTAAAACCTCTACATAAAAGGAGTCCTTTTCTATTAAACTAAAGGCTGGCTGGCCAGCCATCACAAAATCGCCCACGTTTACAAACCTTTTGGCCACTAAACCATCAAAGGGACTATAGAGGATTGTTCTTTTTAGGTCTAAGTCTGCTTTTTCAATTTTTGATTCTATTGCCTTTAATTGATCCTTAAGAGCTTTTATTTTGCCTTCCAGCTCCTCTATACTTAACCTTTCTGCTTTGGCTATCATATATTCCTTTTCAAGCCTAAGAAGGGCAAGGTTTATTTCCCTTATACTTGCTTCTATTCCCTGAAGCTTTGCCAGAAGGCTTTTATATTTTGTATCTACTTCCTCGTATTTTTGTTTTGGTATTAGGCCTTCATTGAGTAGATTTTTTAGCCTTTCCCTATCCCTTTCTACTTGTTCCAATTGAATTTTCAATTCATCCCTTTGGCTTTTAAGGGCTTTTTCCCTCTCCCTTAGCTCCCTTATGGAATTTTCCGCAATCTGTATTCTATAGTCTATCTGTTGTGATAGCTTTTCTTTTTGGATTTCAAGGGCTTTTATTTGTGATCTTAGGCTTTCTGAATCCTTTTCAAGCCCTTTTAATGCCAATTGGTAATCTATGGATTCCAATTTTGCTAATGCCTCTCCCTTCCTTACAAAATCTCCCATATCTTTGTATATTTCCACCACCTTACCACTAACTTCAAAGGCTACATTGCTCATATTCTCTGCCTTGACAAAAACAGCATCGCTTATGGCATACTCCATCCTATGCTTTATCCATCGGTAAGAAAGAAAGCCAAAGATTAAAATCAGCAGGATAAGAGTAATTACTCCTACCTTTTTTGTCATAGTTCTCCTACCTCTCTTAAAAGCTCAAAGTAAGCCCTTAAAAGTTCATAGTATGCCAAAACTTTTGCTTTTCTTGCCTGCGTTAAGCTTGCTTCTGCCTGTAAAAGGTCTGTACCGCTTATTATTTGATTTCTATACTGTGCAAGAGAAAGCCTATAAAATTCCTCTGCAAGCCTTAGGGCTTCTTCGGCTACTTTTAAATTATCCCTTGCCGTCATAACCTTCTCATAGGATGCCTTTACGCCAAGGGTGATTTTTTCTACCGTGTCCTTTAGCTCTTCCTTAGCTTTCTTTTCTTCCTCTCCATAGGATAAAGCCCTGTAATAGGGAGCTAAAGATTGGAAATTAACGCTTATCCCGCCGCTAATAGTAAAAAAGCCCTTTGGCCTTAGGTTGGTATTTTGGTCCGAATAGTTATAAAAGGCTTCCAAGAATACTTTTGGATGGAAAGAGGAAAGCTCCATAGTTCTCTGTTCTCTTGATATTTTTAACCTTTCCCTTACTATTTTTATTATTGGTCTTTTACTTATGGCTTTTTCTATTAGCTCTTCAAGGGTGGGTAATTCTACCTTAAGATTTACTGGCTCCAAGCTTGTAAGGTCCTTTTCCTCTATTCCTGTTATTCTTGAAAGGTTTGCCAAAGCTATCCTATAGTCTCCTTGGGCTTTCCTTAGGTCCCTTTCCACCTCGGCAAGCTTTACCCTTGCCTGAAGCACATCCGTTATGGCAACAAGCCCTTCCCTATAAAAGGCCTCCCTTTGGCGTAAATCCGATTGTATAGCTTCTCTTTGCTTTTCAATAACCTCTATCAACTCCAAAGAGGAAAGCACAGAAAGGTAAGCCCTTATTACCTCAAGCTTTACATCAAGCATAACTTCTTCATACTCTCTTTCCGCTATGTACAAAAGACTTTTTGATAGGGATACTTTTCCATCCCTCAATCCCCCATCATAAAGGATTTGCCTTATACCCGCCTGAAGGGCTTGGTAATTTTTCTTTGAGCTTCTTATTTCCGTGGGTATGGGTGATGGAATGCTTATAGATTGGGCATCCGATTGCAAAGAATATTTATAGCCAATTATAAACTCTGGAAAATATAAATTCTCATCCCCCTTTAGTCTTAGCTTTGCTGAATTAAGTTCATATCTTTTTGCCAAGACTTGTGGATTACCTTCCAAAGCTCTTTTTATTAGCTCATCAAGGGTAATAGGAAAGGTGTAAGTAAAAGCTAAAAGGATGATAATAAGAATTCTCATTTTTTAAACTCCTGCCTTTTGTGATTATATTTAAGCTTCTTATCATTGTCAACTACGATTAAGATTTTTTCAAAGTAGCATAAAGACTTTATATCCTTTTTGAAAGCCAACTTGGGAATTTATGCAATGTTTTCTCTTTTGTGTTTGTAGTGAGTGGATTTAATCTTTGTAAATGGACACTCACTAAATATCCGCAAACCTATTTTTGAGTTCATGTCTTTCTAATTTAGATGTATCAATGCTTAGAAGTGTATTTGCGAAAAATTCTCAAAACACTATTGGAGGTTCGCGGAAAATTACCTCAATTTGGAGCACTTGCATTTTTTCTGAAAATGGTGTATATTAATAAGCAGATTTATACGTTGGGTGAGAAATTAGCCACATAGATAAGACCTCCTATAAAAGCTATAACCAATAGCATAAGCCATAAGATAAACCAAAACACAAGTAAGCTTCCTCCAACCACTACCATGATTAAAACTCT
>CALLAD010000131.1 GCA_938002625.1 uncultured Aquificaceae bacterium | reverse complement strand
TACCTGTTAAAGGATCTTTAAAGAGAATCTCGTGGGCGTCTTCAAGCTTGTCATATTTTACTTCTATAATCATATGAGATAATACCTTCTCAAGCTCCCTTACCTTTTGTTCAAGCCTTTGAGCATCTCTTAGATCTTGCTCGGTTAGTTTTACCTGAAGGAGTGCCTTTAAAAGGTCCTCTCCTTTTGTTCTTGAAAGGACTTTGTAATTTTCTTCAAGTTCTTTTATGCCTTTAAGCAAGTTAGATAAACTTTCTCCCTTGTACTCTTCCCCCTTACAGTCTACAATCCTTCCTTCCTCTTCTAAACTTCTAAGCAACAGTGCCTCTAATTCCCTATCGTCCTTTATGTATTGTACTTTTTTACCTTTCTTTACCCTATAAAGGGGTGGTTGCGCTATGTAGAGATGGCCAGCTTCTATTAGCTTTGGCATATACCTGTAGAAAAAGGTTAAAAGCAATGTTCTTATGTGGGATCCGTCCACATCGGCATCGGTCATCAAGATTATCTTATGATATCTCAGCTTAGAAAGATCCATATCTTCACCTATTCCACAACCCAAGGAGCTAACTATGGCTCTTATCTCTTCGTTAGAAAATACCTTATCAAGCCTTGCCTTTTCCACGTTAAGGATTTTACCCCTTAGGGGAAGAATAGCTTGAGTTTTCCTATTCCTTCCCTGCTTTGCAGAACCACCCGCAGATTCACCCTCTACTATAAAAAGCTCGCATAATGCTGGATCCTTCTCGGAACAATCGGCCAACTTACCAGGAAGGCTTGAATCTTCCAAAGGAGATTTTCTCCTTATAAGCTCTTTTGCC
Source organism: uncultured Aquificaceae bacterium (assembly GCA_938002625.1). Lineage (GTDB taxonomy): Bacteria > Aquificota > Aquificia > Aquificales > Aquificaceae > Pampinifervens. Next base: position 4,350 of record CALLAD010000131.1, on the reverse strand, counting down.
TTTTTTGCCGCTTCCCTTGCCAAGGCTGCTTCTATAGCCTTTTCTACAATTAGCCTAAGTATGTCCCTGTTTTTATCAAAATAGTCGGAAAGGTACTCGTAAGTTATGGACTCTACTATATTCTTTACGTTTTGATTTCCAAGCTTGGTTTTTGTTTGCCCTTCAAACTGGGGCTCTGGAACCTTACAAGATATGACCACTACTAAGCCTTCCCTTAAATCTTCTCCCGTTATGGTTTCTTTTAACTCTTTCTGTAGTTTTATGTTGGGTAATACCCTCGTAACGGCCTTAGTAAGACCGCTCCTAAAACCTGTAACGTGGGTGCCACCTTCCTGAGTTTTTATGTTATTCACAAAGCTTTCTACAGATTCCTTATAGTCCTTTGTATAGGAAAAGGCTATATCTACATACACTCCATCCCTTTCTCCTTTTATCCTTACAACCTCATCAAAAAGGGGCTCCTTACCCCCAAAGAGGAACCTTACAAGCTCTTCTATTCCCTTTTCAAACTTATAGACTATATCCTTCCCGTACCTTTCATCTACAAGCCTAAAAGTACATTCAGGATTAAGATAAGCAAGCTCCCTTATGCGCCTCTCTACTACGTCAAACTTTATTTTTGTAGTTTCAAAAATTTCTGGATCTGCCTTGAAAACTACCTTAGTGCCCTGCTTTGTACTGTTACCTATTACTTTCAAATCATAAAGGGGTTCTCCCCTTTTGTACTCTTGCTTGTATATTTTGCCATCCCTATAAACTTCCACCATAAGCCATTCGGAAAGGGCGTTAACAACAGAAGCACCAACACCATGAAGACCACCAGAATATTTGTAAACCTTTTTATCAAACTTGCCGCCAGCACCCAGCATGGTAAAAACCATCTGCACTGCTGGCATACCCGTATCTGGATGAATGTCCACTGGAATGCCTCTTCCGTTATCCTCCACGCTTACAGAACCATCCCCATGGATATGGACGGTTATATGGTTGGCATAACCTGCCATATGCTCATCTACGGCGTTATCAAGAATTTCCCAGATAAGATGGTGTAGCCCTCTTTCTCCTACATCGCCTATGTACATAGAGGGCCTGAGCCTTACGTGCTGTAAACCTGTAACTGCTTTTATATCGGTGGCTACGTAGCTATCCTGAAGGATGTGCTCTTTCTTTTTGCTCATGTTTTTTATAAAACACCCCCAGCGGGATTCGAACCCGCGATCTCCGCCTTGAAAGGGCGGTGTCCTGGACCTGGCTAGACGATGGGGGCTAACTTCTTTAAGATTATAGCATGTATGCTAAAAAATGTCAAGTGGTTGTTCCCTCCTCATCAAGATAAAAAACATCATCGGAGATGGGCTCGTTCCACCTTTTAAAGCCAGGTAGGGCCTCTATCCTATACCAAGCAGATCTGTACCATATTCCCCTTGGGTTTCTTTTAACTGGTGACACTTCGGCCGCTTTTGTTTCCGGATGATAATCCCAGGTTATGTAAGCATTAAAATCCTGTATTATGTCGGTGATGGCAGCGCCAAATTCGGTGGTAAGAGATGCCTGAAATTCCCTCCAGCGGAAAACGGAAGAGTCCCTTAAAGTAAGCCCAAAGTAGCCAACTCCCCCTTCCTCTTTAAGAGTTGCAATTCCTCTACCTATAAAGGCTCTAAAGGCTGGAAGTGTCTCTGGTGGGTCTGAAACAAAAACATCATAATGCCCTAAAATCTCCTCTGGAAAAGGGTTCCTTAGATCCCAAACCCTTGCCTCTGCGTTATCTATGCCCAACTCTTTGAATATTCTGTTGTCAAAGTCTATAAGCCTTTTGTCTATGTCTATCACTAAAACACTTTTAGCCTTTCTTGAAAGGGCAACAGCCAGACCAGTAAGATCATCCTCGGCTCCCAAAACTATAATATGCTTGTTTCTTAAATCACCCCTTGAATCCATAAAGAGCACCCTTGAAATGGTAGTTTCTGGAGTGACAGAGCCTTGATCATAATCCCTTATAGCCTTTGGCCTATCCTTTGTGATTTGTAAAAATTCTCTGTAAAATTCTATATCTATATAAAAGGGTATACCCCTACCCTCACAAGCTTGACATACATAATCTATGTATGGCTCTATTCCCAATTCCTTTACAAGTTCCAAGCCTTTTTGTGTAAGTCTTATATTTTCCTCATCATCTATAAAGGCTATGCCCTCTTCAATTAAAGCCTTTACTATACCAGAAGCTGCTGGTACTGGCAGGTCTGACATATCTACCACTTGCCAAAAATCACCGCTTTTCAAAAGGGCAGAAAGCACCCTTTCTACGTTTTTCCTGTAAACCCTTACACCACCTATTTTTTTAGCCTTACTTGCGAGCTCAACAAGAAGATCCAATATACCACCTCCAGAGCAGAAATTTTAAGCTGCTAAATTATATCACAAAAATCTTAAAAGCGCACAGTTTATTATCTCTTCTTATTTATGATTTACTACTCTTAAAATGTTTTAATGTTTTAAATAAATCTTGACAAATTAGCATAACTGATATATATCATTTATAATAAAACCAAAAAGGAGGTTAAAAATGGCGCACGAGGGAAGCCACGCTGTTCACCATGAAACCAGTGTATGGGCTCTGCCCGTAGGTTTATCCACTTTTGCTTTAGCCCTTGCAGCCATAGCTTACTTTACATGGCACCTCCCCCTTTTGGCGGTTATTGCAGGTGGCATTGGTCTTGCCCTACTGGCTATAGGTGTAGCAGGATGGGCAAACGAGTATTTTTCAAAGGGACACGATGAAGGTCTTGGCTTTCAAGGCATAGTATGGTTTGTGTTTGCAGAAGTAGTAATTTTTGGTGCTATCTTTGCAGGATTTTGGATGGCAAGGGTAACCCATGCGGATGTGTGGGTAAGGGAGTGGGTACCAGAGGGTGGTATGAATTTAGCCCTTGTAGCCTTGTTAACCCTTATACTCTGGACTTCCAGTTTTACCATATGGAAAGCAGAGCACAGCATTGAACACGGAGATTTGGGTGGTTACAGGCTATGGCTTTTGGCAACAATAATTTTAGGAAGTGTATTCTTAATAATTCACGCGTGGGAATGGCTACACCTTTGGCACAAAGGATTCACAATAAGCTCCAACATGTATGGAACTGGCTTTTACATGCTTACTGGTGTTCACGCCTCTCACGTAATTGTAGGAATTGCAATGCAACTTATTCTACTAATAAACAGTGGTAAGGCTCTTAATAAGAAGACTCCAGCAAGGTCAGCAAGCTATTACTGGCACTTTGTAGACCTTGCTTGGCTGTTGGTGGCAGGAACGGCCTACATAGTGGGTTCCTTTGGAAAGTTTTAAGCCATGAGGGGTTTAGTCCTTCTCTTCCTGTTTTGGGTCTTTGCCTTTGGCACACCACAACCAAAGAATACACCAAGTATGTTTGATGCTTCAATAATGCAGATAGAAGAGGAAAAATACCTTGGAAACAAGGTAGCAAATATAACCTTTACTGCCGAGGATGGAAAAACCTACAAGCTATATGAATTCATTAAGGGAAAACCTACTGCCCTTATTCTTGCCTACTACACCTGCGATTCTGCATGCCCTTTAATAGTCAAATCAGCCATGGAAGCCACAAAAAACGTAGGAAAGGATGCGAACCTTCTTGTGCTCTCCTTTGACAAAGAGGATAGGCTTGAGGATATTAAGAAGTTTAAATCCCAATTAGGTGTAAATAACCCCAAATGGACCTTCGGGATAATGTCGGAAGAGGACATAAAAAAGCTAACCCAGTCTGTTGGTTATAGGTTCTTCTATTCTCGTCAAGATAGGGTATTTGTACATCCCAACGTGGTTATATTTATAGCTCCCGACGGTAAGATTGTTAGATACCTTTATGGTATATCTCCAAGAGAAAAGGATTTTCGTATAGCCCTTGCAGAAGCGGAAACTTTTAGGATTACAAGAAATACTATAGTGGACGTTGCTTATATGGTGTGCTATAGGTATGACCCAAACACAGGAAAGTATGGACTAAACCCAACAGTTATCTTTGCCTTTGGTGGGGCTATGTTAGCCAGCCTCACCCTATTACAAGCCATATATAGAAAGAAGAAGGAGGTAGCAAGATGAAAAACCTTATACTGTTGCTTTCGCTTGCAGGAATATCCATGGCAAGTGAAGGCCCTTTAGCATATCCCAGAGTATACTGGGAAAACTCAGTGGCCGTATGGTTTTGGGTGGCGGTGGTCATATACCTTATAGTAGCAATACCATCCATCTACTTTATGATCAAATATCGCTACAAACCCAAGGAGAACGAGGAAGGAGCCCATATAGAGGGTAGCACTGCATTGGAAATAGTTTGG
>CALLAD010000130.1 GCA_938002625.1 uncultured Aquificaceae bacterium | reverse complement strand
AATGTCTTCCAGTTCTCTTTCTCTAAAACTCTTTCTCACTCCCCCTTCGTAAAATCTGGAATCTGCAATACCCCCTTTTTTGCTTAAAATATACTGCCTTTCAATTCTGTAAAGCTTACCCCTTACAGAAAAATCAAGGGCAACGAACATTTGCTTTTGACCTTTTGAAAGAAGATGTTCATGGGCTCTTCTACTACCATATCTGGGTACCTTACCATAGAGGGCGTAACATATAGCATCTATAAGGCTTGACTTTCCAGCACCAGTTCTTCCCTTTATGACAAAAAAGTTAAGCGGGCTAAAGTCTATAATATGCCTTCCTTTATATGCGGTAAAGTTTTCTATTTCAAGCCTTATTGGCCTCATGGGCTACCCTGTCTAAAAGCTCCTGTAAAAGCCTTTTTAAATCTTCTGGGGGCTTACTTCCATATTCATTATCGTAAAACTTCACATAATAGTCTATAAGATCAAGATTTTCCTCATTTACATCTACCGAAGTTTTAGTTTCTATGGGCTCTACCTCAAGCTTGGCAAGCTTATCCCCCAATATTTTTTCTATACGTTCCTTTTTAAGATTATAAAGAGGGTCTCCCATTCTTACTTTAAACCAAACTTTCACAAGCACATTGTCCTGTACAAGAGGTTCCAATACTTTCTCTATATGGTCTCCATCCTTAAGCTCTACCTCTACAAGCTTCCTTTTTAATGGAAGTTCCATTGGCATTACCTTTACAATTCCATTTTCAAGGGAGAGTAGGTTAGCAAATTTTTTTGGATTTTTTTCGGAAAAATCTATCTGATAGGGACTTCCAGAGTAGTAAACCTTTGGCACTGTCTCCTCTATTCTTTGGTGTTTATGGATATGTCCAAGGGCAACGTAGTCAAAGGTTTCTGGTATAGAATCAGCCCTTATTGCATACTTGGGCAAAAGGCTTGAATATAACTCGCTACCCGCTATTTGAGCTTTATCCAGCATAAGGTGAGCCATTAGAATTTTATATTCTGCCCCTTCTACTTCTTTAGCGAGAGCTTTCATATATCTGGCTATGCTCTCTACATAATTTCTTTCTTTGTTTTCTTCCAAGCCTGTCAAAACCCTTTCATCGGGATAGGGAAGGCATGCAATCCTTACATCTTTATATTCAAATATGGCTTCCCTTATATCCCTTTTTGGCCTGTCAAAAACATGTATGTTGGCAAGTCTTCTAAGATTTTTGTATATTCTCATAAAATCATAGCTATCATGATTACCAGCTATCAAAAGGGTATGCATTCCAAAGGAGTTAATTTCTGTAAGAAATTCAAGGATAATTTCTTGGGATTCAAAGTCTGGATTTCTTTTATCAAAGATATCCCCAGCTATTAACAATATTTCAACCTTTTCTTCCTTGCATATATTTTTTACCTGTTCAAGGGCGTATATAAGGTCTTGGTTTCTATTTATTTTGTCGTATAACCTTTTCCCAGCGTGGAGGTCCGATATATGAAGTAGCCTCATTTTAAAACTCCTGCCTTGATAAGGATATTTCTTAATCTCTTTAACATGTAGCTATAATCTTCTTCATCTTTTAATCTATTGTACAAGCTCTTCATTTCCTTTAGGAGGGTTTCTACGGCTTCTTCTGGGCTATCGCATAGGGTTAAAAAGTCCAAATCTTCCTTGCTTATAGTACCATAGCCTATCATGGTTTCTTTCATAAACTCAATGAGCTTTGTCCAATATTCCCTCCCAAAAAGTATTATAGGAAAGGGTGGACTTTTATTGGTTTGTATAAGGGTCAAAGCTTCAAAAAGCTCATCCATAGTACCAAAGCCACCGGGAAATATAAGGTAAGCGGTAGAGTATCTAAGTAACATAACCTTTCTTACGAAGAAATAATCAAAGTTTAAAGAAAGGTTTTGATATTTATTTGGTACCTGCTCCATGGGGATCTTAATGTTTAAGCCAACGGATATGGTACCAGCATCCTTACCGCCCCTATTGGCAGCTTCCATAATACCTGGACCCCCACCCGTCACTATGTGAAAGCCAAGCTTGCCCAACATAAAGGCGGTTTTGTATGCCATTTTGTAGTAATAATCATCCTCTCCTAAACGAGAGCTACCAAAGAAGGTTATGGCTGGGCCTATGGAAGACAGGGCATCAAAGCCCTGTACAAATTCACTCATTATTTTAAGTACACGCCATGTATCTCCTTGCCTTATCTTTAGCTCTTCTATTATCTTTAAATCCTTGCTATTCATTCAACACTTTTTATCATACCTTCCAATTTTAGAAGTTCACCCTCCTGTGGGTTGTTAATATTCTTGGCATGTCTTGGTTTTAGTTTCTTAACTTTGTTAGCTTTAACCTTTTTATAGGTTTTTTTCTCAACTATTTTTGTTGTTTTGCTTTTTGTATTATTACTTGCATAGACCTCTGTTGGAATGTAAAGGCTAAACAAGCCGAGTAAAAGGCTCAAAAGGGCTATTTTCTTCATCCTTAACCTCCTTTACCCCCTACTAAGGAGGCAAGGAAAACTATAAAACAAAATTTAAAGGCTTGTCAAGTATTTTTGATAGTTTTACTCTTCCTCTCCCATTCTTTCTACACCTTTGAACCTGTAACCACAGAAGGGGCATACTTTTGCTTTCCAGTGGACTTCACTGTAGCATTCTGGGCATCTTTTTTTACCCTTCAAAAAGAGAAGTAAATTGAAATGGAAAAGGAGCTTTAGAACCGTGTATAAACTAAATATCAAAA
>CALLAD010000129.1 GCA_938002625.1 uncultured Aquificaceae bacterium | reverse complement strand
TTTGGCTGGAGCTCGCTTAGTGGTTAGGCACTCTATACCCATTCTGGGCATAAACGAGGGTAGGTTTGGATTTCTTACGGAAGTGGAAAAGGAGGAAATGGAAGAAATCCTTCTAAAGGTATTAGAAGGCCAATTGCAGCCGCAAAAAAGAATGATGCTAAGCGCTGTATTAAGAAGGGATAAAGAAGAAAATTATTTAGGAGATTATTTAAATGATGTGGTACTTTCCAAAAAAAGCCTTGCCCGCATGGTAGAAGTAGATGTTTTTATTGAAGGAGAACACACTTTAAGAATTTACGGAGATGGAGTAATAGTATCATCTCCTACTGGTTCAACAGCTTATGCCCTCTCCGCTGGCGGCCCAATAATATATCCCCTATCTGAAGCTTTACTTTTTGTGCCCATATGCCCCCATACCCTTTCCAACAGGCCTTTGGTCCTGCCACCCAACTTTGAGATAAGCTTAAAAAATATATCCCAAGATGATAGGGCATATCTTACGCTTGATGGACAAGAAGGCTTAACCCTAAAAAAAGAGGACGAAATAGTAGTTAGAAAATCAAATAGTTATTGCTTAATGTATCCAAACCCAAGGAGAACTTTCTTTAACATACTTAAAGAGAAACTAAGATGGGGATAGATTCTATACAACACAAAAACATACAAAACACAGATTTGATAAAATGCCTATGGCAATTGCTTTAACAGATTCTTAAAAAAATAGCGCTAATATTTTATTGGCTTATTATAACAATGGAGGTAGTACTATGAGGCTTATAGAAATAACACCAGACCTTTTAACAGGTGTGGAAGAGATGGATAATCAACATAAGAGAATAGCAGAATATATAAACTACGCCTTAGACCTTGCTGCAGAGGGTAAAGTGGAAGATGCCATAGCTTTTTACAGAGAAACAATCCTACCCTTCGTGAAGTATCATCTTTCATCGGAGGAAGAGTTTATGGAATCTATAGGATATCCCGGATACGAAGAACATAAACGCTATCATGAAGCCGTATTAAAGCTTTTTACCCAATTAGGTAAAGAGCTAACGGATAAGAAAAGCTTGCAGAGTACAGCTTATATTTTATCTGGCTGGCTGTATGGCCATGTCGGTAAGGTAGATAAAAAATATGGAGAATTCTACAAAGAAGTATGTTTGAAGAATACATAGCCTTCAGATACAGAGAAGGAAAACTTCAGCCGGTAAAACATCCTCATCTTCCCGATTTTGATAGTCTTTTGCACATAGACTACCAAAAGGAAACGTTAAAAAGAAATACCCTTCAGTTCATAAAAGGATATCCAGCCAACGATGTTTTGTTATGGGGAGATAGGGGCACTGGTAAATCTTCTCTTGTTAAAGCCATGCTAAGCCTTTTTTATGCTAAGGGCTTAAGAATTGTCCAAGTTTACAAAATGGATATTATGCATATTTCCGACCTTTATGAACTGCTTAGGGACAGAAGGGAAAAATTCATCCTGTTTTTTGATGATCTATCCTTTGAACCTAAGGACGAAAATATAAGAGTGCTAAAATCTTTGATGGATGGCGATATAGAGGAAAGACCAAGCAATGTAATTATATACGCAACATCAAACCGCAGAAATCTAATGCCAGAAAGACAGGAGGAGGAAAAATTTCCAGAGGAAAGCTATTGGGAGAGGGTATCCCTTGTAGAGAGGTTTGGAATAAGGCTTGGCTTTTTTGCCTTTGGAAAAGAACAGTATCTTTCCATAGTAAAGCATATGATGCAAAAGAGGGGATTAGACATAGAGGAGAGGGAGCTTGAAAGACTTGCCCTTGAATGGGCTTTGGTTAATGGTTTTTCTGGAAGGAGTGCAAATCATTTTGTAAAAAATTTGGAAGGAAGTATAAAATCCTTTATATGACCTTTCGGGAGCTTTCGGAATTTTTTAGCAAGCTTGAAAAGACCACAAGCAGGCTTGAAATGGCGGATATTCTATGGAATCTTCTGGAAAAATCTCCTGCAGAGGAAATAGATAAGGTGGTTTATCTTACGCTTGGCGAGCTTGTACCACCCTTTAGAGGTATAGAGTTTGGCCTTTCCGATAAACTTATAATTGAAGCCCTTTCTAAGGCTTGCGGTGTAAGGGTTAAGCAAATAGAGGGTTTGTACAAGCAAAAGGGAGACCTTGGTGAAGTTGCTCAAGATTTAATAAATTGGCAGGGCAGGAATTTAAGCCTTTCAAGGGTTTATCAAGAGCTTTTTGACATAGCAACAACAAGGGGAACCTTGGATAAGGTTATGAAGTTGATTAACCTTTTAAAGGGGCTTTCTGGCTTTGAGGCCAAGTATGTTATTAGAATAATTCTTGGAAAGCTTAGGCTTGGCGTGGGAGATGCCACAGTAATAGATGCTCTCTCTTTGCTAATTGGAAATAAAAACTTAAAACCAGCAATAGAAAGAGCTTACAATCTTTGTTCAGATATAGGGCTTGTTGCCAAGAGGTTAAGAGAAGGGGGAATAAAAGCTCTTGAGGGATTTAAAGTTCAAGTTGGCTTTCCTATAAGAATGGCTTTGGCGGAAAGGGTTTCCAGTGCAGAGGAAATAATAAAGAGGCTTGGAAAATGCGCCGTTGAAGCAAAGTACGACGGCTTTAGGCTTCAGGTTCACAAGGATGGTCAAAGGGTTGAAATATACTCAAGAAATCTTGAAAGAATGACAGAAATGTTCCCAGAGGTTGTAAAAGCCGTGATAGAAGAAATAGGAGTTAAGGAGGTAATTCTTGAAGGAGAAGCCATAGCAATTAACGAAGAAACGGGAGAGTTCTATCCCTTCCAAATAACCATCCAAAGAAAAAGGAAGTATGATGTTGAAGAGTATTCAAAAGAATATCCCCTAAAGCTTTTCTGCTTTGACCTTTTATACTTAGAGGGAGAAGATTACACTGTTAAACCCTTTATAGAAAGAAGAAAAACCCTTGAAGAGGTAATCAAGGGTACGAATACTCTTAGATTTTCCGAGATGATAATAACCGATAAGGCTAAGGAAATAGAGGAATTCTTTGAAGAGGCTATTACAAGGGGGCTTGAAGGTATTATGGCAAAAAGGCTTGATGCTATATATACGGCTGGATCAAGAAACTTTAACTGGATAAAGTTAAAAAGAAGCTACAAAGGTACACTAATGGATACGGTGGATGTGGTTATAGTGGGCTATTACTATGGCAAAGGTGCAAGGGCAAAGCTTGGTATAGGTGGTGTGCTTGTGGGAGTTTATGACCCATCTACGGATACCTTTAAGACGGTTAGCAAGGTGGGCTCTGGTTTTACAGAGGATGAATGGATAAGACTTAAAAAAATTCTTGATGAGATAAAAATAGACCATAAGCATGCAAGGGTAGATAGCCTTTTATCGGCGGACGTTTGGGTTGAACCCAAGTATGTTATAACGGTAAGAGCTGATGAAATAACCCGCTCCCCCTTGCACACTGCTGGAAGAAGCTTAGAGGAACCAGGCTATGCCCTTCGCTTTCCGAGGGCTGTTAGCTTTATAAGGGAAGATAAA
>CALLAD010000128.1 GCA_938002625.1 uncultured Aquificaceae bacterium | reverse complement strand
ACTACTACGCCTACGAATTCTTTTCTTTTAAGGTGCCATGGCCTTTCCTTTTCCATCATGCCTCACCTCTGAGTTGTTTTTCTCTTATAATGGTCAAAACCCTTGCAAGATCCCTTTTGGTATTCCTAATTTGCATAGGGTTTGGAAGACCTTCAATTTTTTTCTTAAATCTTAACCTTAAAAGCTCTTTCCTTAATTCTTCCTCTTTTTTCATTAAATCCTTTAAACTGAGCTTTCTAAGTTCTTCCGCCTTCATGTCTTAAAGCCTCCTGCCTTCACAAGCCTTGTCTTTATAGGAAGCTTAGCATCCACCAACTTATGAGCTTCTTCCGCCACATCCTCTGGAACTCCAGAAAACTCGTATATTATCCTACCTGGTCTAATTACCGCTACAAAGCCTTCAGGATCCCCTTTTCCACCACCCATTCTAACTTCATTAGGTTTTCTGGTATATGGCTTATCTGGAAATACCTGTATCCAAACTTTTGCGCCTTTTCTTAGCGCTCTTACTAAGGCTATCCTTCCCGCTTCTATTTGTCTTTGAGTTAACCAACAAGATTCAAGGGCTTGTATACCATATTCACCAAAGGATACTTTATTACCCCTAAAGGCTTTACCTTTAAGGGTACCCCTTTGAGACTTCCTAAACTTTGTCTTTTTTGGACCAAGAAAAGACATCCTTTATACCTCCTTAGATACTTTCTTAAGGTCTTCTTCTATCTTTTTAATTATCTCCTCTTTACCACCCTTTAGTATATCTCCCTTGTAGATCCATACCTTTACACTAAGCACGCCGTACTTGGTTTGGGCTACTGCAAAACCATAATCTATATCAGCCCTAAGGGTTTGTAAGGGCATTCTTCCTACAAGGAACCATTCCGCTCTGGCAAGTTCTGCTCCACCTATACGGCCTTTAACTTGCACCTTTACACCTTTTGCCCCAGCCTTGAAGGCATTATCTATGGCCCTTTTCATAGCCCTTCTGTGGGAAACCCTTCTTTCTATTTGTAAGGCTATTTCCTCTGCCACAAGCTGAGCATCCAATTCTGGAACCCTTACTTCATCAACGGTTATAACCACATCTTTACCACCAGTGATATACTCAATATCCTTCTTCAGTTGTTCTACCTCTGCTCCCTTTCTACCTATGATTATACCGGGTCTTGCCGATAGCACCCTTACCTTTACCTTGTCAGCCATCCTTTCTACGATAACCTTGGAAATGCCAGCGGCAGCATATCTCTTTTTTATATACTCTTTTATCCTTATGTCTTCATGGAGCAGTTGTGTATATTCCCTTTTGTTGGCAAACCACTTAGAATTCCAATCCTTTATAACACCTATCCTAAAGCCTATGGGATGAGTTTTCTGACCCATCAATCTTCCTCCTTTTCTTCAAGTACAAGGGTTATATGGGATGTTCTTTTTCTTATCATGGTGGCTCTTCCGTGGGCTCTTGGAAACCACTTTTTATACATAGGTCCTTCATCAGCCACAGCCTTCTTAATGTACAGCTTTTCAAGGTCCATTCCTTTTTGCTCGGCATTGGCTATGGCGCTTCTTAACACACCTTCCACTATTCTGGCAGCTTTTTTAGGTATAAATCTTAATTGATATAAAGCATCACCAGCCTTCATCCCAGCTATAATTCTTAAAACTTGCCTCGCTTTTGTGGGTGAAATCTTGGCATATCTAAGCACGGCTCTTGCTTCCATTTTTACCACCTCACTTTTTCTTTGCAGTTTTTGCAGATTTTTCTGGGTGCCCTTTAAAGGTTCTTGTAGGAGCAAACTCACCCAATTTATGACCCACCATATCGGAGGTTATGTAAACGGGTACAAAGGTTTTTCCATTGTGCACCGCTATAGTATGCCCCACAAACTCTGGAATTATTGTAGTATCCCTGCTGTATGTTTTTACAACTTTCCTATCGCCCGTTTGATTCATCTTTCTAATGGTATTCCAAAGCTTAGGGTCAACCCAAGCTTTTTTGTTAACAATTTTCCTATATTCATCCCATACCTGCTGATATTTTTCAAGAGCCTTTTGGTAAAGCTCGGGTATATGCTGAACCTCACGCACCTTTTTGTATATTCTTTGGGTTTTTTTATAAAGCTTTAGAAAAGTATCTAAGTCCTCTATCAGTTTATTTCTTTTGTTCCAAGCACCCTTAAAGCCCATTACTTTGTACCTCCTTTTAGAGGTTTACCCTTTCTGGATACCAGTATAAACTTATCGGAGTACTTTTTACCCCTTCTTGTCTTATAGCCTTTTGTCTTCCAGCCCCATGGAGATTCTGGATGCTTACCCTTTGTTTTACCCTCACCACCTCCGTGTGGGTGGTCTACGGGGTTCATAGCGGTTCCTCTTACTTTTGGTCTCCAACCGAGCCATCTGTACCTTCCAGCCTTTCCGTATTTTACAAGCTCATGCTCCGCAAGGCCTACCGCTCCCACGGTAGCCATGCATCTTTGATGTACCAACCTTATTTCTCCCGAGGGTAATCTTAGCTGTACATAGTCTCCTACTTTACCAAGAACTTGTGCCGACATGCCAGCAGCTCTTGCTAATTGTCCTCCCTTTCCTGGGTGAAGCTCTACATTATGAACTATAGTACCTACTGGTATGTACTTTAAAGGTAGGGCGTTTCCAACTTTTATTTCTGGAAGTTCCTTACCTGCTTCTGCATCTTCGTAGGATATGGAAATAACCGTATCACCCACCTTTAGACCTTCTGGCCAAAGAATGTATCTTTTCTCTCCATCGGCGTAATGTAAGAGAGCTATACGGGCAGACCTGTTGGGATCATATTCTATGGCGGCAACCTTTGCGGGTACAAGGCTTTTATCCCTTTTAAAGTCTATTAACCTATACCTTCTTTTGTTACCACCACCTCTACCTCTTGAGGTTATCTTACCTTGTTGTTTTGATCTTCCTTTTGCCCTATGATGGTATACTAAAAGGGACTTTTCTGGTTCTCTCTTTGTTATTTCCGCAAAGTCATACAAAACAGCGTGTCTTTGTCCATTAGTTGTAGGTTTTAGCTTTCTTACACCCATGCTTATACTCCTGTAAGGTCTATTTCTTTATCCATAGGTATGGTTACTATGGCCTTTTTGTAAGCCCTTGTATACCCATACCTTCTAAACTTTCCTATAACCCTCTTTTTTCTCGGCTTTACTATCATAGTGTTTACCTTTAAAACCTTTACACCAAATAGCTTTTCTATAGCATGCTTTATTTCATGCTTCGTGGCATCCATTGCCACTTCAAAGGTATACTTTTTATAATCCTCCATAAGCCTGTTGCTTTTTTCTGTAATTATTGGCCTTATTATGATTTCCTCTGGCCTTCTCATGGTAGTAACCTCTCGTAGATTTTTTCAAGAGCCTTTATCGGCATAATAACCTTATCAGCCCAAAGAAGGGAATGAACATTTAAACCTTCCACTGGTAATACGCTAACCTTTGG
>CALLAD010000127.1 GCA_938002625.1 uncultured Aquificaceae bacterium | reverse complement strand
TTTCCCGATATAAAGGTGCTAATAACGGATACGGTAGGTTTTATAAGAAAACTACCACCAGAGCTAATAGAATCCTTCAAGGCTACCCTTGAAGAGGTCCAAGAGGCGGATATTCTTTTGCATGTAATAGACATATCCGATAAAAACTGGCTTGAAAAGGTAAAAGTAGTGGAAGAAATTCTGCGGGACCTTTCTGCGGAGGAAAAACCCGTTATATACCTTTTCAATAAGGCGGATAAGGTGGTAGAGAAGGAAGAGGATATTAAATACTTAACAGAACCAGCCTTTGTAAAGGGGGATGCGGTGGTAGTATCAGCGGCAAAGGGATGGGGAATAAGGGAGCTTTTTGAGGTATTGAGGAAGAAAATAGAAGAACTTGAAGGAGTTATGAAATGAAAAAACATCTTGTGCTTCTTGGTGCCCAGTGGGGCGATGAAGGTAAGGGAAAGATTGTAGACTTGCTTTCTGCAGATTTTGAAGCCGTTGTCAGGTATCAGGGTGGCAGTAATGCTGGCCATACGGTGGTTGTTAATGGAGAAAAGTTTATATTGCACTTGCTACCTACTGGAATTCTCCACCCTCATACCTTTGGAATAGTTGCTCAGGGCATGGTGGTAGATTTGGATTTGCTCGTGGAAGAAATAGAAAGCCTTGAAAATAGAGGCATAAAGGTATGGGATAGAATACTTATAAGCGATAGAGCCCATCTTGTAATGCCCTATCATAAGATCCTTGATTCCCTTTTTGAAAGAAGGGGTAAAATAGGCACAACCCTTAGGGGCATTGGACCTTCTTATATGTTTAAGTATGGAAGAAGGGGAATAAGGGTAAGCGACTTGGAAGACCCAGACCGTAGCTATAGGCTTATAAAGGATAATCTTGGGTTTGTTCAGGACCTATGCGAGAAGGTTTATTGCGAAAACTATTCCTTGAACCTTGAAGAAGTTTTTGAAAAAACTATGCAAAACTACAAGAAGATCAAGGATAGAACCACGGATACAACCAGATGGCTCCTTGATTTTAAGGGGAGAGTGCTCTTTGAAGGAGCTCAGGGAACAATGCTTGACGTGGACATGGGAACCTATCCTTATGTAACATCCTCTAATGCCTCCGCCTTGGGGCTTTCCAGTGGTACTGGCTTACCTCCAAAGTATTTTTCCCATGCTAACTTTTGGGCTGTTTCAAAGGCATATACAACAAGGGTAGGGGAAGGGCCTTTCCCTACAGAATTAAAGGATGAGCTTGGAGAAAAGCTGAGGGAAAGGGGTAAGGAGTACGGAGCCACAACGGGAAGACCAAGAAGGTGCGGGTGGCTTGACCTTGTTGCCCTAAGGCATGCAGTAGAAGTAAACGCCCTTGATGGCATTATAATAACAAAGCTTGATGTGTTAGACTTTTTTGAGGAAGTAAAAGCTTCAGTGGCTTATCAATACGAAGGAAAGGTTATTGAACACTTTCCAGCAAGCTTAAGCCTTTTAGAAAGAGCAAAGCCCATATACAAAAGCTTTAAAGGTTGGCAGAAGAGTACAAAGGGAGCAAAAAGCTTAGGGGAGCTCCCAGAAGAAGCCCTTGGCTATTTAGAGTTTATACAAAATTATCTTCAAGTGCCCATAGTTATGCTTTCTACTGGGCCTGCAAGGGATGAGTTTTTCTGGTTTGAAAAATTAGCTTACCAAGAAAGGATATAATACCTACAAGGGCTTGGAAAAAGCAAATAGAGTAACCAGTGGGAAGGTCAAAGTAAAAGGAAACACCAATTGCAAGCAGGTTTACAAAAGAGCCCAATACCCAAGAGAATATTAGCCCTCTGTTAAGCAGCAAGGATACCAAGGCTGGAGATACAAGCAAGGAAAAAACCACCAAAACACCCACAAGCTTTACAGAGCTTGCAAGGGTAAGGGAAAACAAAAAGAAGAAGGAAACCTCTTGCAAAAAGCCTTTTAAGTATTTTCTAAGATAGAGGAAAAGACCTATAAAGATGTAAAGGATGGCCGTTTTTATGACCTCTTGCTTTTCCACAAAAAGAATATCGCTTGCCGTTATCTTTTTAAGTTCCTCCAATCCGTGGGGAGAGAAGGAGAGCAAAAGCACCACAAGGGAAAAGCCAAGAGCATAAAGAAGCCCTATAAAAGCCTCCGTGTAATCCTTTAGCCTTTGAGATATGGCTATTAAAAGACTGGAAAATAAACCAAAGGCAAGGGATAAAGGGTATGCAAACTCTCCATGAAAAAATAAAAGGGATAGGGCAATCCCTACCCCAGAAAACTGAGCCACCGCTATGTCGGTAAAGATTATTCCCCTCCTTACTATCTCCTTGCCAAAATAGGCATGTATACCCACAAGGACTATAGATAGAAGAAAACTCCAAACAAAGAGGTCAAGGATCATTGAGAAAGCCTCCTGAGGATCTCATCAAAAAGCTCAAAAATATCCCTTACTCCTTCCACTCCCACATCATGGGGAAGGACTATAGCCTTGGCTCCGATGGAGTCTGCCACCCTTTTTGCTGGTTTGCTATCCCTGAAAACTTCATAAACAACAAACTTGGCTCCCTTTGCTTTTTGCACGAGCTCATCAAGATGTTTGGGCGTTGGAGGGATACCGGGAAGGGGCTCAAGGGCTCCAACATCCTCTATGCCGTATCTTTTAAAGAGGTAGTTATAAGTCTTGTGATATTGAATTACCTTTGTTCCCCTTAGCTTGGAAAAGCCGCTATCCCACTGATCCATTTTTTGATTCCATCTTTTTAAGAAGTCTTCAAGGTTGGAGGTGTAAAGGCTGCAATTTTTTTGGTCAAGTTGGCACATTCTATCCTTTATAGCCCTTGCCAATATGGGTATGTTATGGGGATCCAAATGAAAATGGGGATTCCCTTCTGGATGTACATCTCCCATAGCCCTTGAGAGGTTGGCGGGCACTTCTATAAGCTGTACATAAGAGGAAAGGTCAAGAAAGCCATCCCTTCCAGGTTGAATTTTTGGGTTGTTAGACTGCTGCATAAGGGCTGGTATAAAGCCTATCTCAAGGCTTGCTCCGTTTATGATAAGAAGGTCCGCCCCCCTGAGGGGTACAAGGTGGGAGGGCTTAGGTACTACAAAATGAAAATCATCATTGGGCTTTGCTATAACATGAAGGTTTACCTTATCTTTTCCTATCTCCTTTACAAGGTTGCCTATCCAAGGATAGGTGGCAACCACCCTAAGCTGGGCAAAAGAAAAGGAAAAAAGAAGGAAAAGTAATAAAACTAAGCTTTTCATCTTTATACCCCCTTAGAAGGGATGTGCCCCATGGGCTCCTATGGCAAAGGTAAATTGAAGGATTATTTCGTTTACTGTCTTTCTGGAATTGTCCTTATAAAAAGCCCTGTTTTGGCCTGCCTGTAATCTTATACGAGAAAACTCCGTTGGGCTATACTCTATCATGGCATAGTAAGTTGGCAGATTTTTTGGGTCTTTCTCCGTTGTGCCGTTTTTCTTTACTTCGTTTTTATCTATAAGGTTATACTGCAAGCCAGCCCTCCACCTTTTATCAAACCTATAAACAAGTTGAGCATACAAGCCCGATTGTTTTTTCTTTGCTTCTTCTATTGTTAGCGTGCTTCCATCAAACTCGTACTCTGTACCTTTTTGATCCCTGTATATATATTCACCCTGAAGGGCT
>CALLAD010000126.1 GCA_938002625.1 uncultured Aquificaceae bacterium | reverse complement strand
CACCGGGAGTAATAGAACGCATTGCCCAATTTATAGATCCAAAGGAAGGAGAAGTTCTTGTTGAAATAGGTCCTGGTACGGGAAATCTTACAAAAAAAATATTGGAATACCCCTTTCAAAGGCTTCATCTTTTGGAGATAGATCCTGATATGATAAAAGAGCTTCAAAAGACTATAGAGGATAGTAGAGTAATAATACACGAGGTAGACGCTGTAAATTTTGATTTTTGTTCTCTTGGGAATAATCTAAAAGTTTTTGGAAATTTACCCTACAATGTTGCAAGTCTTATATTAGAAAACACCACCTTTTGTCATTCTTGCATAACTCAAGCTATATATATGCTACAGAAAGAGGTGGCGGAAAAGATTCAAAAAGGTCACTCTTGGCTTTCTACCTTTGTAAGAAGTTTTTACCAAGTGGAGTACCTTATGAGCTTACCCAGTAGATTTTTCCACCCAAAACCAAAAGTTCAATCTGCATTAATAAGGTTAAGAAGAAAAGAGGAGCTACCCAACGTTGATCTTGAGGATTACAAAAATTTCCTTACAAGGATCTATTACATGAAGAGAAAAGCTCTAAGCAGTAAAATACCCAAGGAGATGCTTCTTACCTTAGGCATAGACCCTATGCTTAGAGTGGAAAATCTTGACCTTGAGAAAATACTATTGCTTTATAATTATCTCAAAACTTAAAAAGAAGAGGTGAAAAGCTATGATGGACACCTTTTTTATGGAGAGAGACCCATATGCACCAATAAGGCATGTATACCCTATAAGCAATATTCTTTACCATGGTAAAAGTGAGTATCAAGAAATAATGGTTGTGGAATCACCGCATTTCGGGAAAATACTAATTCTTGACGGTGTAGCCCAGTGTGATGAGAGGTATGAGTACATATACCATGAGTATATGGCTCACGTACCCCTCTATGCTCATCCAAACCCTGAAAAGGTGTTAATAATAGGTGGTGGAGATGGGGGTGTTCTTAGAGAAGTCCTTAAACATCCAGAGGTAAAAAGTGCAGTACTTGTTGATATAGATAAGGATGTTATAGAGGTTTCTAAACGATTTTTGCCTACCATGTCCTCTGCCTTTGATGATCCAAGAGCCCTTGTTATAAACGAAGATGGATATAAGTATATACAAGATTGCCAAGAGGAATTTGATGTGATTATAGTAGACTCTACAGATCCTGTTGGTTTTGCTCATGTGCTCACCACTGAAGAATTCCTTAGGTACGTATATAGGGCATTAAAGGAGGATGGTATATACGTAGGGCAAACAGAATCTATACACTATCACATTGAAATAGTAAGGAGAATCCAAAAATCCCTCAAAAAAATATTCCCCATAGTGGACCTATACACTGCCGTTATACCTGGATATGCCGGTTACTGGTGGACCATGTCTATAGCTTCAAAGAAATACCCAGTAAGGGAGCCCTCAAGACCTGTAAATGTTCAGACAAAGCTATACTCCGAAGACATGCATAAATATGCCTTTTTACCACAGAGCTTTTATGAAAGAATAATATCTGGAGAATACGTATTTTGAAAGGCTTAATACTTACCTGTAATATAATCTGCTACGGTGCTTGCGGCTATGGAATTTGGCTTTACAACGGGTTTTAGCCCTTGGGCAAGAACATAGCCTATGGCCTCTTTTAGGATTACACTGGAATTATGGGCAGGGTTCGGGTTTATATCAAGATGAACCTCAAAGGGTCTTGATCCCACCACTTCGGAAATTTCAAGGGCAAGGTATACAGCCCTGCTAACTTCTTCTAAAAGCCTTTGCCTTAGGGACCTTATACGTGGTACTTTTTCTACTCTCCAAAAAATTCTTGCCCCTTTACTGGAATCTATATGAACAACTACAACGGAGACAAAGACCGTATGATTTTTAACTTGCCTTGAGTCACATCCTACATATACGGCGGTTTTTTGTGATGTGGATTTTATAAAACTTTTTACTTCCTCTATGTCCTTTATTAGGGGCATGTAAATATTTTATTCTAAGGGGAAATATTCAAGAATTGATCTTAATATTTTCTCGCTTGCCTCTATCTTATTGTTTGCCTCTATTCTTTGTATTCTACCATCGGCAAAGATAATAACTCCTTCAAAAGCTTCAGATCCCATATTCTCAAGAGGGTTTGCCACTATTAGGTCAAGGTTTTTCAAGGATAGCTTTTGTAGTGCCATATCCAAAAGCTTGTCCCTTTCCTCAAGGGCAAAGCCTACCAGAAGTTTTTTACCTTTCCTTTTTGCAAGCTCTTGGAGTATATCGGGGTTTTTTAAAAGTTTAATGGTTAGGCTTTCCTGTTTTTTTAGTTTTCCCTTATATACTTCGGCGGGTCTGTAGTCGGCAACGGCGGCGTTCATGATCACCATATCAGCCCAGTCTGCACAGTCCATAACCTTTTTATACATGTCTTGAGCAGAGACAACTCTTATAATTTCCACCTCTGGAGGCTCTTTTGCAGTAGTAAAGCCCGCTATGACCCTTACTTGAGCACCATACCATCTAAAAACCTTAGCTAAAGAAAAGCCCATAAGCCCACTGGAAAAATTTGATATAAACCTGACATCATCTATAAATTCCCTTGTAGCTCCCGCGGTAATAAGTACCTTTTTACCCTTCAAGGGCTTTGGCCTAAGGGCGTAGTTTACCCAGTCAAGTATTCTTTCTAAGCTTGCAAGCCTTCCCTGTCCCTCTTCTTCGCACAGCAATTTCCCCTCTTCAGGCTCTATGATTATTACACCCCTTTCTTTTAGCCTTTCTATATTTTCCTGTACGCTTGGATTTTTGTACATCTCCACGTTGCCTGCTGGAGCTAATAGAAGAACACCCTTATGAGAAAGAAGGCACGTAGTTAAAAGATTGTCTCCTATACCGAGGGCTATTTTGGAAAGGGTATTTATACTACAAGGAGCTACCAAAAATACGTCAGACCATCTTGGTAAGTTTATATGAAGCAATGGGTCATCTTCCCAGTCTACGTAAGCCTTATTTCCCGACAAGGCGGTAAAAGTAAGCCTGCTTATGAACCTTTCGGAAAAGGGAGAAAGGACAACCCTAACCTCGTGCTTTTCCCTCTTTAACTCCCTTATAAGGTCACAAGCTTTATATATGGCTATGCTTGAGCTTACACCAAGAAGAATTTTAGCCATCCCTTAAAATCCAATAAAAAACAGCCGTTCTAACGTAAAGGCCAGCTTCTACTTGCTTTAAAACCAAGGACTTATCTCCATACAAAACTTCTGGATCAATATCTACATAAAGGTTAACAGGTCCAGGATGCATAAAGTAGCCCTTTAACTTCCCATACCTTTCCTTTGTTAAGCCGAACTGTAGAAAGTAGCTTTCTTTGTTGGATATGTAGCTTTCTTTAAATCTTTCCTCTTGAAGCCTAAGCCATATGCAAAGATCAGCCCACTCTATGGCATCTTCCACACTATCAAAGACCTTAACATGGCCGAAGGCGGAAAGGTCTTTTGGTATAAGAGTTTTTGGTCCGCATACCCCTAAATTTGCTCCAAAAAGGCCAAAAAGGTATGCAGAAGACCTAAAAACTCTGCTATGGGCTATATCACCTATATATACAACCCTTAATCCTTCTACGCTTCTGTAGACTTCCAAGGCTGTAAAAAGGTCTATAAGACCTTGCGTGGGATGTTGATGAGTACCATCTCCTGCGTTTATCAGGCTAACTTTTTCTTTCAAATAGTTTTCATAGGGAAAGAGAATAAAGGGTACACGAAATACAAGGGCATCAAAGCCCAAAACTCCTAAGGTTCTTATAGTATCAATAAAGCTTTCTCCCTTTTCTATAGAGCTCTCCTTTGGACCCATATAGTAGCTTTTTAATCCCAAAAGTTTACAGGCTTTTTCAAAAGAAATTCTTGTTCTCGTTGAACTTTCAAGAAAAAGAAGAGCAACATCACCTCCCAAGTTTTCCCTTCTTCCCTTCCTAAAATCTTCGTATAGGAATTTAATATGCTCTATATTTTCTTTGCTGAGATCTCTGACAGAGATTAAATGCTTTGGCATATCAAGACTATAATTTTAGCATACATTAAGATATAAAATTATGAGGGCACTGGACTATATAGAAAAGGGTCTTACAAGTATGGTGGAAGAAAAGCCAGAAGGGTTTATAGAGCTTGGTAAGTGTACTTCTGGCTGCCATTCGGTAAGCTTTTTCATAAAGGGGACTCCTGATAAGGTAGAGGATGTGAAATTTAAAGCTACAAAAAGGTGTAAAAAGCTTCTTGCGGTTGCAGAGTTTGTTGCCAAAAGTATAAAGGAGAAGGGCAGGGTTTATTGAGGATGTTCCAAAAATTGTATCACTTTCAAAAATACTTGACAGGAAATGGAGTTGTGCTTATAATAAATAACGTAAGCCTTGAGAGTAAACCAGAGAGGATATCCAAGCCTCTGGTTGGAACAAGCTTGGGTATCCAAGGCAGTAGCCTAAATCTCTGGCGAGTTCTTAAGGTAGTGGTGTTAACGGCACTCTCTCCTGAGGCATCCTTAAGGGATGTCTCTATCCTGAAGAAGATACTTCTTTGGGATAAGTGGGGAGACCCGAAAGGGCACAGCTCCTGTTGCAGGGGACAGGGGCGTAGCCTATGGATATTCATAGGCTATTTTTGGAACACCCTGAGTATTTTTGAGGGGGGGTATTAGCTTTATCATAGTTGGGATATTTGGATACTTTTGAGAAATCTCATGGCATTGCAGTTAGGGTTGAGTTTTAAAAATTTTACTTTTTAGTATTTCCTC
>CALLAD010000125.1 GCA_938002625.1 uncultured Aquificaceae bacterium | reverse complement strand
TCATCTACCAATACAGGTTGGAACCTTCTTTCCAAGGCTCCGTCCTTTTCTATGTACTTTCTATACTCATCAAGGGTTGTAGCACCTATAACTTGTATCTCTCCCCTTGCAAGGGCTGGCTTTAACATATTGCTTGCATCTATGGATCCTTCTGCCGATCCTGCTCCCACCAAAGTGTGTATTTCATCTATGAAGAGTATAACATTCGTAGCCTTTTCCAGTTCTTTGAGTATGTTTTTCAACCTTTCTTCAAATTGTCCCCTGTACTTGGTGCCTGCCACAAGGGCAGCAAGGTCAAGGGCTACTACCCTTTTGTTAAGAAGGGGATCGGGCACTTGCCTGTTGGCTATTCTTTGGGCAAGTCCTTCCACTATGGCAGTTTTCCCTACTCCTGGATCTCCAAGAAGAACAGGATTGTTCTTTCTACGCCTTACCAGTATTTGTATCACCCTTTCTATTTCCTTATCTCTACCAATTACTGGATCAAGCTTTCCTTCCCTTGCCATTTGGGTTAAATCCCTTGAAAACCTGTCAAGGTTTGGAGTGGGAGCGTGCTTAACGGTTTCTTGCGGCGGCAACTCTCCAAGTATTTGTAGCACTTCCCTTCTTATGGAATATTCATCAATACCAAAGCCCCTAAGGATCCTACCACCAAGGCCAGTTTTTTCTCTTACAACACCTATGATTAAATGCTCTGGACCAACGAACTGGTGATGAAGTATTCTTGCCTCCTCTACGGCAAACTCTAATACCCTTTTGGCATCGGGGGCAAAGAGTATTTCACCCGAATGACTTCCACGGGTTATCTGTCCCATTATGGCCTTTCTTACCCTTTCTGACGTGAGCCCAAAGCGAGATAGTATTAAGGATGGTAGGTCATCTTCCTTAATCAAAGCTAATAGTATATGCTCACTACCAAGATATGTATGCCCAAGCTCTATTGCTTCTTCCCTTGCTTGTAGTATAACTTGCCTTGCTTTTTCTGTAAACTTTTCAAA
Organism: uncultured Aquificaceae bacterium; assembly: GCA_938002625.1. Taxonomy (GTDB): domain Bacteria; phylum Aquificota; class Aquificia; order Aquificales; family Aquificaceae; genus Pampinifervens. The sequence goes on along the minus strand of CALLAD010000125.1, from coordinate 2,290 downwards.
CATTTTTCCTCCTCTCTTATATAAAAGATAGTAAAACTTTTGAGCTTTTGCAATAAGAGGTATACTATTAAATATCATGTATATACCTTTTGCAAGAAAATACAGACCCAGGAAGTTTTCTGAGGTTGTGGGGCAAGATGTGGCCGTACGTGTTCTTAAGAACGCCATAAAGCTTAATAAGGTTTCCCATGCCTATCTTTTTGCTGGGCCAAGGGGAACTGGAAAAACTACAATAGCCCGAATACTAACAAAGGCCCTAAACTGCCTGCAACCGGTGGATGGTGAACCTTGCGGAGTTTGCGAAAACTGCTTGGCAATAGATAAGGGATCTTTCCCAGATTTGATAGAAATAGACGCAGCATCCAACAGGGGTATAGATGACATAAGAGCCATAAGGGATGCTGTATCCTACACACCCATAAAAGGAAAGTACAAAGTATACATTCTTGATGAGGCTCATATGCTTACAAAAGAAGCCTTTAACGCTCTTCTTAAAACCCTTGAAGAACCACCACCAAAAACGGTTTTTGTGCTTTGTACTACTGAATATGAAAAAATAATGCCAACCATTCTATCAAGGTGTCAAAGGCTTATTTTTTCAAAACTGAGGGAGGACCAAATAGTAGAAAACCTTAAAAAAATATGCCAAGCGGAAGGAATTCAATATGAAGAAGAAGCTTTGTATATGATAGCAAAGCTCAGTGATGGTGGAATGAGGGATGCCGTTTCCCTTTTGGATCAACTAAGTACCTACGGAGAAGGAAAGGTAGAAGTTGAGCTTATAGAGGAATTTCTGGGAATACCTTCTCAAGAAAGAGTAAGGGATTTTATGCTATTACTTTTGGAATCTCAAGTGGACTCTGCCCTTAATTTTATAAGGGATATAAGTCAAAAGGGCTTTAATCTTTCAAGGTTATGCGACCTTTTGCAAGAGGAAATCAGAACTCTCTTGCTTTATAGAAGCTTACGAGAACCAGAAAAGGTAATGCAAGTGGAAGATTTTCATAGAAAGCTTTCTCAAGTACCAATAAATGCCTTGCTTTATCTTGAGAAGGTTGTAAACACTATAAAGCTTGATGCAAGAAGCAGGGATTTCCTAAAGGCTTTTGAGTTGGCTATTATAAAAACCCAGATAGTAAAGGATATTGTGCCTATAAGCGACTTAATTAAGTACAGCCTTTCTAGTAATCCAAGGATAAACCAAGCAGAAGAGAAAAGGGAAGAAGTGGTAAACCCCTTCAAGGTTCTTGAGAGTAAGCTGGATAAATTAACCTTTGAAATCCTAAAGAGGTCAAAGTATGAAATAAAGGGTGATGTAATAACCTTTTATATAAGAGAAAAGGACTTGAGCGCAGAGGATATGAATAGGATAAAAGCCATATATCCAAAAGTAGAGTTTTCTGTAGAAGCGGAAGAGAAAGGTGCAGAAGGCTTGCCCCCCTTTGTAGAAAAGGTCAAAGATATGTTTTCAGCAAAGATTATAAGTCATGAGCAAAGAGATAAAGGCAAGGGTTCTTCTGGTAAAGGTACCTAAGGAGCAGATTGGACTTTTTACCGCTTTGGTGGATGGGTCTGGTAGGAAGGCAATAGTCAGAACAAAGGAAAAAAGCTCCCAAGAGGTTTACCTTATAGCAACACCAGATACCTTTAAGGATCTATATCCTTTACTTGAGAATATTAGGAAACATCTAAGGGATATTGAAGTAATCGGTGAAACAGGGAGCATAGAAGTTGGATAAGTACAGGGCTTACAAGTTTATAATTCTAATGGGTTTTGTAAGCCTCCTTTCTGATTTTACCTACGAGGGTGCAAAGGGTATAATAGGTCCTTATCTTGCTCACCTTGGGGCAAGCGCCTTTGTTGTGGGTTTAATATCTGGATTTTCTGAGCTTGCTGGCTACTGGGTAAGGCTTTTTTCTGGTTTTCTCTCCGATAGAATAAAAAATCCTTGGGGTTTTACCCTTTTTGGATATGCCCTTAATCTATTTTCTGTGCCCCTTCTTGGCTTTGCAAAAAATTGGCAAATGGCTGGGTTTTTGGTTTTTCTTGAAAGGTTTGGTAAGGGTCTAAGAACACCATCAAGGGATGCTTTGCTCTCTGTGGCTACTGCAAGAATTGGGCATGGTAAAGGTTTTGGTATTCATGAGTTTTTGGATCAGATTGGTGCAGTGCTTGGGCCCTTGGTAGTAGGCTACGTACTTTTTTTAGGTTTTGGATATAGATGGGCTTTTCTTTTTCTTTTTATACCTGCCCTTTTTGCCCTTTGCTTGCTTCTTTTTGCAAAAAGGG
>CALLAD010000124.1 GCA_938002625.1 uncultured Aquificaceae bacterium | reverse complement strand
TTTTGTGGGTCATAGCTTGCTAAGACGTAGAAATACTTTTTACCTTCCTTTGTATTATGTATATGTACAACACCGCATTTATAAGTACCAGAATCTTTCATGATTTTTACCGGGCATGGATGATCTCCGTATTCATAGCAGGGCATTGGAAATCCGTGAGATACCTTATAACAAGTTTGTGAGCTTGAAATGGACTGAATCCCATATTCTTCTATTGCTTTCTTATTGGCAAAAACTATGTTATAATTTCTATCCACTACAAGCACTGGCTCTGGTATAAGGTCAAACAATGAATAGTTCATGTTCTTAAAATAGCTTAAGTAATTGCCTTATATTATAAACCTGCTTTTTGATAGAAGGCAGGAAAAGAAGAGGGTAAAAATCTACCGTGCTTGTGTGAAAGCTTCCAATGAGTGTTCCAAGCTTTGGAAGGTTCTAAGATTATACGAAGATAGTATTGGACCTTTAAATCTCTTCTTATTTTCCTAAATTTCCTTACTTATATACACACCTTCCCTTATTTTAATACTATTATGATTTCTTCCCGTATCTTCAAAGATGCTTTCCTCGGAGGTCATCTCTTCCCTAAGCTTTTCTGCAAGCTCAAAAGCTAATGAGGGTATTTCCCCATAGCCTTCAAATTTAAGCTCCTTTGAAAACTCCTCAATAAGTACTTTTTCTACCTCTTCCGAGCTTACTTTTCTCCCCAACTCCCTCTCTAACCATCCCATGTTTTCCCAAAGGCTTTTTCTAACCTCTTCCCTTATGGCTTCATCCTTTAAATTGAAAAGTTCTGCCATAAGGTCTGGATCAAATCTTATGAGTACATTTCCTACAAATACAAAAAGCTTTCCTATATCGGTGGCACCTTGTCCGCTTATCTTCCTTTGAGTTTTTTTTACTACAAGGTCATTTATGGGAACATACTCCACATCAAGCCCAAATCGTGCATAGGCCCTTATAACTGGTATAGAAAGTTTCCTATAAGCATCTACTATCTTAAAGGGTACTTTATTTTTGGAAAGCAAAAGCTGATAAAAAACCTGTCCGGGAGCCAAAAGTACAGCACCCCCACCCGTCTGTCTTCTTATTATTCCTATTCCCAACTTCTTACATTTTTCTATGTCTATTAATTCATCTCCCTTATCAAAGTATCCTATGCTCACGTAGGTATCTTCTGGCTCGCAAACTAAAAGCCCCTCATATCCAAGCTGAGCCATCGCATGAAATAGAGTGGTTGAAAGCATGCGTGGAACCTTTCCAAGCCTGTAGATCTTCATTCCTATTATCTTAAGAATACTCCAAATAAATTGAAAAATTCAAAGGTTATTTAACCTCTCTTGTATAGCTTCAATTAGTTTTTCATATAGGTATCTTATGTCATAGGCCATGTTTACAAGCTTGCTGTTTTTTGTATCTTCTGCCCTCTTTACCAAAGGCATTATGTTAATTTGTAGTTGGTTTTTGTATTCTTCAAGATCGGAGATTAGCTCTTCCTTTGTAAGGTCTTCTATTCCAATCATGTAGCTTTTGTATAAAAATTTTGCACTTATTAAAGTATGCTCCAATTCCTTTTCAATGTCCCCCTTATCAAGTCCAGCCTTTGTAAAATCTCCCATTATGGCTCCACCACTACACAATGATGAAAATTGAGGTATTTATCCCTTACCCTCATAACATCTTCAAAGCTTACATTTCTTATTTTATCAGGATATTCTTCATCCATTTTCCAACCAAAGCCCATTACTTCAAAAAAGGCCAAGTACCAAGCTTGTCTAAGCCTTGTTTGATGGGCTATTAAAAATTCTCCCGTTATCTTGTTTTTTGCAAGCTCCACATCCTCTGGAGTAATTTCTACCTTTTTAACTACTTCTAACATATCCCTTAGAGCATCTTCCCTTTTTTCTGGAGACGTACCAATGTAAGCCGTGAGCCTTGGTGAATAAAGGCGTGTAGGATAGGCAGAATAGACAGCATAAGCGTATCCCCTTTTTTCTCTAAGTTCCCTAAACAGCTTTGAACTCATCCCATCTCCAAGTATACTGTCTAAAACTTTAAAGGCAAAGTATTCTTCTCCCTTAAAATCTGGAGCATCAAAGGCGCAGAGTATGGTAGCCTGAGATCCCGGCCTTTTTACTATTTCCAAAAGATTTTCCCTCATGGGAACTTCTGCAGTTGAAAAATAAAACTCTCCCTCTGGCAAGCTTGTAAGAAAGTCCTTAACTATAGGCACTACATCTTCCTTCTTAAAGTCACCAACAAGGCTTAGCACTGTGTTTTTAGAGAACATTACTTGCTTCCATCTTTTGATTATATCTTCCCTTGTTATGCTTAAAAGGTCTTCCTCCGTGCCAAGGGGATTTATCTGATAGGTTGATCCCTTGTAGGTTATCCTTCTTAGCGTATCGCTTGCAAGTTCTTGCCCTCTTTCTCTCCTTGACCTTATGGACTGGATTATATTTCTCCTCTCCCTTTCTATATCCTCTGGGGAAAAATTTGGCTCTATTATCATGCTCCTTATTACATCAAAAGCTTTCTTTAAAGCCTCTACTTTTGTGGAAAAGCCTATTTCTATGTAGTCATCGGCCACAGAAGTGTAGATACTTCCACCATAGTCTTCAAAAGTGCTTGCTATTTCATAAGAACTGTAGCTTTTTGTTCCCTTTGTAAGAAGGGTTGCCATAAGGTTCGTTACTCCCCTTTTTTCTTCTCCATGGGTTCCGCCCTTTATAAGTATTACTCCAGAGACTATGCCCCTTCCCTTAGTTTCCTTTAGTATTAGCTTTGCCCCGTTGGGCATAAGGTATTCTTGCACCTTACTTCCTCCAAAAGAAAAGTTGATAAGAAAGATCAAGACTATTAAATATATCATTTTTTCGGGCTCATCACTATTTGATTGTAAGGTTTGCTTAGTATGTATTTTTCAAGGACCCTTAACACATCCTCCCTTCTTACGCTTCTTATGTTATTTTCAAAGTACTTATAATAGTCAAGAAGCCCTACCACTGTGATGGAATAACCTATATAAAAGGCGTCATTTTCCACCTTCTCAAGGGAAAAGGCTTCTCCGTTTATTATCCTTTCCTTTGCCTTTTGTACTTCCTCTTCCGTTAAGTTCTCCTTTAAGTTTTTCATAAGCTCAAAAACTCTCTCCCTTACCTCGCCGAGCTTTTCCTCGTCAAGGGTGGCGTATACAAAAAATACGTTGTCCCTCGGTCTTCCAAAATCTCCAGTAGATATGCTATAAACAAGGCCCTTTTCCCTTAGCTCCCTATAAAAGAGAGAGGTTTTTCCACTACCCAATATTTGGTCTAAAACCACCAAGGAATAATATTCCTTTGTCCCTATGGCTGGTGCTTTCCAACCTATAAGCCAATAGGTTTTTTCCACTCTTGGATCCCTTATTACCTTATCTCTGCTTTCCAACTGTTCTGGTTCTGGAATTATTTGTGGCACCTTTACTGGTCTACCTTCTTCTTTACCAAAGGTGTTCATAACCTCTTGGTATACTTCCTCGGGCTCTACGTCTCCCACAACCACTATGTACATATTCTTAGGCTGGTAAAAGTTTCTGTAAAACTCAAGAAGCATATCTCTGTTAAACTTTTGTATTGTCTCTTCATAGCCTATTATGGGATGTCTGTATGGAGATGCTTTGTATATTAGCTTTTCAAACTCTTCCCAAAGCACGTTTGTGGGGCTGTCCTTTCCACGTCTAAGCTCTTCTATAACTATGGGTTTTTCCTTTTCTATCATTTCTTCTAAAAGTAGTGGCTTTTGAGTTAATTGATATAAAACATCAAGGGCAGTTTTCCAATAGGGTTTTGCTATGGTTATGTGGTAAAAGGTATACTCTTTTGACGTACCTGCGTTAATATTACCGCCAAGGTTTTCTATTATGTAGTCCATTTCTCCATAGGCATACTTTTCGGAACCATTAAAAAGCATGTGCTCCAGAAAGTGGGCCATTCCCTTTTGCTTATAATCCTCATATATGGAGCCCACCTTAAACCAAACATGAAGAGCAACTGCTTGCGTATCTTCCCTTCTGTTGACGATAAGCTTTGAGCCGTTGGGAAGCTTATAAACTTTTAAATCTGCCGCAAAGGCTATGCTTGCCATAAAGAGCACCTCCAGCGCTAATAAAAAAAGTTGCATGGGATTAATATATAACCTTAATGCTTGCCTTGCCTCCCTTTTTCTCCACTTCAATACGCTGCTCAAACTTCTCGGCAATGTCCTCCACGTGAGTTATTATACCTACCATTCTATTTGTGTTTTCCTTTATAAGATGGAAAAATTCCCCCAAGCTTTCCCTTGTTTCTCTATCCAAAGAACCAAAACCCTCATCTATAAAAAGGCTTTCTATTGGCGCATCCTTAGATAAAAGGTCCGCCACCGCAAAAGCAAGGG
>CALLAD010000123.1 GCA_938002625.1 uncultured Aquificaceae bacterium | reverse complement strand
TGCCAAGTACGTGTGGGGTATAGAGTTACTTGAGGAGGATGTTCCAGGTTTTTGGGAGCAAAGGGGCTATAACATGAGGGGAGATCCATGGAAGGAGGAAAGGTACTGGTAAGGCTCAACAGATACCTTTCCCTATGCGGTGTTACAAGCAGAAGAAAGGCAGATGAGCATATACTTCAAGGTAGAGTTAAGGTGAACGGTATTACGGTAAAAGAACTTGGATGGAGAATAGATCCAGAAAGGGATGTGGTTGAAGTAGATGGGAGGGAAATAAAAAAGCCAAAGTATAGATATATAATCCTTTACAAGCCTTGTTGTTATCTTACAGCCCTTGGGAAAAGTAAGGATGGTAAGAAAACCTTACAAGACCTTTTGAAGGACATACCCGAAAGAGTTTATCCAGCGGGAAGGCTTGATTATAATGCGGAGGGACTTTTGCTTCTTACTAACGATGGAGAGTTGGCCAATAGGATAATGCACCCAAGGTATAAATTGCCAAAAACCTATCTTGTATGGGTTCAGGGCAGAGTGGAAGGAAAAACCATAGAATCCATGAAAAAGGGAGCAATGTTAGAGGATGGTTTTGCAAAACCAGATAAGGTAAAGCTTATAAAACATGAGAAGGATAAAAGCTTAATTGAAATAGTCTTTCATGAGGGAAGGAAGCACATAGTAAAAAGATTTGTATCCCATTTTGGTCATAGGGTTATAAAATTAAAAAGGGTTGCCATAGGGCCTATAAGCTTGGGGAAGTTAAGGCCTGGACAGTGGAGAGACCTTAAAGAGGAGGAAGTTAAAAAACTTAAAAAACTTCTTGGAATGGAGGTATAAAAATGGAAAGCCTTTTGAAGCTTATAGCTCTCTTTTTAGCCTTATTTTTTCTCTTTATGTACTTTTTCAAAGTCTACGTAAGACAAAAGGTAAAGAAAATGGAAGGAAAGCAAGCAAGCATTATTAAGGATGGTTTGGTGTACTTTTATTCGGAAAGGTGCGGAGCTTGCAAGATGATGAAGCCAGAAGTGGAAAAACTTAAGGAAAAGCTGGAAGTTTTGGAAATAGACGTGGGAAACCCAGAAGGTCTTAAGGTGGCTCAAGAATTTGGTGTAATGGCTACGCCTACTTCCATCTTGATAAAGGATGGTATAATAAAAAAGGTATTTGTTGGATTTACAAGGCATGAAAAAATCCTTAAGGAGGTCTAAGGATGCAGTTTTTCTTGGATACAGGTATGATAGATGAGATAAAACAGGCCCTTGATTGGGGTATATTGGATGGTGTAACCACAAACCCAAGCTTGATAGCCAAAACTGGAAGACCCTTTATGGAAGTAGTCAAGGAAATTCTTAAACTGGTGGATGGTCCAGTAAGCGTGGAAACTGTGGCAAATGATGCAAAGGGTATGGTTGAACAAGGTAAAAGGCTTGCCGAGCTTGGAGACAATGTTGTTGTAAAAATACCTATGACCCCAGAAGGTATAAAGGCTGTTCAAGAGCTTGAATCCGAAGGAATACCCACCAACGTTACTTTGGTATTTTCACCTGTGCAGGCCTTAATTGCAGGGAAGGCTGGTGCAAGCTTTGTTTCTCCCTTTGTAGGAAGGTTGGATGATGTGTCCAATGATGGTATGAAGATTGTAAGGGACATAGTGCAGATATTCAACAATTACGAGATAGATACACAAATAATAGTAGCAAGCGTGAGACATCCTATGCATGTGCTGGAAGCAGCCCTAATAGGAGCCGACATATGCACCATGCCCTTTGATGTGATGAAAAAACTCTTCCATCATCCCCTAACGGACAGGGGAATTGAGCTATTTTTAAAGGATTGGGAAAAGGTTCCCCAAAGGCCCTTTTAAAACTTATTCCCGCTTATAAGCCTTAGAATATCGTTTATTATCACAAAACTTGCAAGGGCTATTATAATGGCATAACCCATCCTTACCCATGCCTCTTTGAACTTTGGAGAGAGAGGCTTTCTCCTTATGGATTCTATCAAGAAAAGAAGTATAAGGCCTCCATCAAGAACGGGCAGGGGTATAAGGTTAAAAATGGCAAGCTGTACCGATATAAAAGCCATCATACCTATAAAGGGAAGAATTCCCTGTTGAGCAGATTCACCAGCCATCTGTGCTATGGCTATAGGCCCACCAAGGGTTTTTGGAGAAAGCCCACCTGTTATCAATTGCCACAAGGCTTTTAGGGATAATAAACTAAGTTGATAGGTTCTATCTATTCCTTCAAGAATTGATTTATTCAAGGGTTTTTCTACTTTTACCATTTCCACATAGGGACCAATACCAATTACGGGCACTTTTCTATTTGGGTCCATTGTAGGTATAAGGGTTTTTTCCAGCACTGTTCCTTGCCTTTCTATGGTAAGGCTTATTGGTTTACCTTCCGATTCCCTTACATAGCTTACAAACTGGTACCATCCTTTAACTTCCCTGCCGTTTACCTTTAATATCCTATCCCCTTGCATTATACCAACCTGAAAGGCTGGGCTATCTTTTACCACAAATCCTACAATAGGTGGTAGGAAAGGTTCAGCACCAAAGCCAGAGGATTTTTCTACGCTTGCTTGGGCATAAAGGGATAAGGGCTTTCCATCCCTTAATACTTCAACTCTCCATTCCTTACTTAGTATATTTTCAAAAAATGCCCTTTCTACGTCCTTCCATGTTTCCACCCTTTTTGCGTTTATACTTTGGATTACATCACCCTCTTTAATGCCAAGCTTTTGGGCAAGGCTATTTTCTATAACATGCCCAACCACTGGCTTTTCGTAGATATACTTGGGAACTTCCCTACCAACAAAAGCCAAAAGGGCAAACAAAAGTATGGCAAGTATAAAGTTAAAGAGCGGGCCACCAAAGGCTATAAGGATCTTTTGCCAATTGGCTTTTGAAGAGAAGCTTCTTGGATCCTCTATTTGATCCTCCTCTCCATATAGCTTTACAAAGCCCCCAAGGGGTATGGCGGATATTCTATATTCTGTTTCACCCAATTTCTTACTAACAAGCACAGGACCAAAGCCTATGGAAAAAATCTCCACCTTTACACCAAAAAGCTTTGCCATTAAAAAGTGTCCCAATTCATGAAACCATATAAGAACACCTATTAAAACTAAAAAACCTATTACATATTCCATCCTTTCCTCCTATTTGCCTTCTATAATCTTTACTATTACTTTTCTCTCTCTTGGTCCATCAAAATCTACAAGAAATATAGACTCCCATGTGCCCAAAAGCAAATCTCCGTTTTCTATAGGGATAATCCTTGAATTGCCTATTATAGCACTTCTTATATGGGCTGCAGAGTTACCCTCCGAATGGGCATAATTGTCCTTCCAAGGTATTAATTTTTCTAAGGAATAAGCTATATCTCTTATTACATCGGGATCTGCACCCTCGTTTATTAAAACACATGCCGTAGTATGGGGTACGTAAACAATACAAAGGCCAGAATTTACCCTTGAATTTCTAACTATCTCCCTTACCTGATTGGTGATGTTTACAAAGCTTGTATGTTTTGTAGTTTTTACCTTAAATGTGGCCATTTTACTTCTGCACTATTTTAAAAATACACCTCTCATTACCCTGCGCCCTGCAGGCTATTTCTTTTACGCTTATATTCTTTTCCAAAAACTCGCTTAAAAAACCCTCAAAAAAGCCAGCCATGGGCTCACATGTAGGCTTTTTACTCTCACCAACCGCCTCAACCAGTATAGAGCCATCAACGAAAATTTCCATCTTATCAAGGTCGTATTCAAAAACATCCAAAAGGCGGGAGGATTCAGCTATTATGGTTAGTATATCAAGGGCTTCGTCAAGTCTGTCTACATATATGTTATATCTCTCTTTCAGTATCTTTGCTCCTTTTTTACCACCATAATTGGTAGCCTTTTTGATAATCCTGTCTATACCAAGCTTACTAAGTTTATGTATATCTCTGTAGCCATCTATTAGGGCTGCACGGTGGATTAGTACCGATTCCCTTTCAATGGCTTCTGCCAATGTTCTAAATTTATCCTTTAAATATTCCATCCCATACTCCTCAGTTTTTGTAAACCCTCTTCAGATATTTTATCCTTGCTCCATGCAGGCTCAAAAATAAAGTTTACCACCACATCCTTTAAATTTGGAAAGTTTTTTAGTATGTGCTCCCTTATATGCTCAGCAAAAAAACCCCTTGCAGGGCAGGAGGGAACGGTCAAAGTCATGTCTATGTATGCAATATCCTTCTTTACATATATACCATAAATGAGCCCTAAGCTTACTATGTCTATGGGTATTTCTGGGTCTTTTATCTCCTTTAACCTTTCCAAGATATCAAGCTCTATCATGTAGAATAAATATAAGCTTTTTCCCAATTTAAAGCTGTTTGTATGATAAAATCCAGATTATCGTATTTAGGTTGCCATTTTAATATCTCAATTAACTTTCTATTATCGGCTACTAAGGCTGGAGGATCACCCTTTCTTCTGTCTTTGTATACTACTTTAAAATCCACTCCAGAAATCTCTTTTACCTTGTTTATAACCTCCAAAACCGAATATCCCCTGCCGTATCCTACGTTGAAGGTATCACTTTCTCCGCCCTCTATTAAATATTCCAATGCTCTAAGGTGGGCTTCGCATAAATCCATTACGTGTATAAAGTCCCTTATGCAAGTACCATCGGGTGTATCATAATCGGTACCAAATACTTCAAGGTATGGAATTTGTCCAGTGGCTACCTTAACAGCCCTTAGTATAAGGTGGGTTGGATTTTTGCTTACCTGACCTATCTTTGCCTCTGGATCGGCGCCAGCCACGTTAAAGTATCTAAGTATGGCATACTTTAAATCCGTTGTAGAAGAGAAATCTTTTATTGCCCTTTCTGCAAAAAGCTTGCTCCATCCATAAGGGTTTATGGGCTCCGTTGGATCGCTTTCCTTTACTGGTATAGTCTTGGGTATTCCATAAACTGCCGCAGTGGAGGAAAAAATCAAGTATTTTGTGCCAGCCCTTTGCATTGCCTGAAGAAGGTTTATGGTACCCAAAAAATTGTTTTCATAGTACAAAAGGGGCTTTTCTACGCTTTCTGGAACCTTTACCTTGGCCGCAAAATGGATCACAGCCTCTGGCTTAAAGTCCAAAAGAATATCTTCCAAAGCTTTGTAGTTTAAAAGATCCAAGACTTGTAATTCACCATACAGAACAGCCCATGCATTCCCTTCGGATAGGTTATCAATGGTGAGAACTTCAAAACCCTTCTCTCCAAGCAGCTTTACCATATGGGAGCCTATATATCCAGCTCCCCCAGTGACTAATATTCTCATTGATCTATATTTTACTATAAACTTTCCGCAAGATAATCGGCAAGATGCATAACTTCTTGACCCGTCTTATGTTTTTTAACACCATCCTTTAAATTCAAAACACATCCCGGGCATGTGGTAAGAATGATATTTGCCTTAGTTTCCTTAAGGTCTTCTATTTTTTCCTTTTGTATTTGATCAGAAAGCCTTGGGTTTGTTATGGAAAAGAGGCCAGCAAAGCCACAACAGGATTTGTCTTTTTGAGCCCTTCTTACTTCATCACCCTCTATTTTTTCCATTACCCCATAAAAAACTCCATCCTTTACCTTCATGGCACTGTATGAATGGCAAGGAACATGGAAGGTTAGTATTCTTCCAGAGCCTTTAAACTTTATTTGACTCTTGAAAACTATTTCTGCAAAGTCATAGACAGGTTTTGAAATTTTATAGTCCTCCTGCAATGCTCCGCCGCAAGTTGGACAGGCTACCACTACAGCATCAAAAGAGTAGCTTTCCATCTCCCTTAAGTTGTGTTCCTTTAGTTTTTCAAAGCTTTTTTTATCCCCCGAATAATAATGGGGAGCTCCACAGCACTTTATATCTTTTGGTACTATTACCGTATAGCCTGCCTTGTTCATAAGCTTTATAACGCTTTCACCCGTTTTTCCATAAAAGGCATCAATCATACATCCAGTAAAGAAGAGCAATTTACCCTTTTCCTCTTCAGCCTTAAAAACCTTACCCCTTAAATCAAAGGCTTTTGCCGTGGGTTTTGGCATAAATTTTACCGCTCCTGTTGGGAAAGGTGTTTTTATCTCTTTGAAGGGCAGGGATTGTACTAATTTACCAGCAAACTTTATAACCTTTCTACCTACCTCTGATTGTATAAACTCAAGAGCCTTTAAACCAAGGCTTTTAACAATACTCTTTCCTTGTAATTCCCTTGCGCTTACAAGAATCTCCTTATACTCCACGTTGTTTGGGCATATCCATTCACACCTTCTACACATGGCGCATGCATCCCATTGGCTTGATACCTCCCAATTAAGAGGCATTTCACCCTTTAAAACCATCTCGGCAAGGGCAAGCCTTCCACGGGCGTATCCACCCTCCTCTTCAATGTATGGATACGTAGGACATACGGATTTGCATAAACCACACTTTACGCATTTTTGTAAAACATCCAAGGAGAGTTCTATACGCTTTTTCATTCTTTTACTAAATATAAAAGATTGTACTGGATTTAAGATGATAAATATCTTCCTTTGCAAGAATCTACGTAAATTAACCAGTTGAATAAAGGGGGATATATTATAATTTTTTTATTCCAGAGCGGGTGTGGCGGAATTGGCAGACGCGCAGGACTTAGGATCCTGTGGGCATAGCCCGTGAGGGTTCGACTCCCTCCACCCGCACCATTTAAAGGAGGTATATATGAAGGTAAGCGTAGAAGACAAGCCGGGCCTATTCAAGCTTTTAAGGGTAGAAGTAGAAGGGGAAATAGTAAAAAAGAGCGCGGATGAAGTTTACAATTACTTAAGGGAAAGGGCAGAAGTAGAAGGATTTAGAAGGGGAAAGGCACCCTTATGGATAATAAAGGCTAAATTCAAAGATTATATACAAGAAGAAGTGGGCAAAAAGGTGGCTAACGCCACCCTTGGAAATGCTATAAAGGAAAGCGGCTTAAAGCCCGTGGCCGATATATACCTTGAAGAAGTCCAATTTCAAGAAGAAAATCAAAAGGTAAGCTATAGCGTTGCTTTTGAAGTACCACCAAGCTTTGAACTGGCTGATCTTGATAACCTTACAATAGAGGTAAAAAGATTGGAGTTTAACGAAGATCTTCTCAAAAAGAAAATAGAGGAAATAAGGGAAGAGCATGCCCTATGGGAACCAGTCGAAAGGGAGATAAGGGAAGGGGACTTGGTTATTGTGGATTATAAAATAGAGGATTTAGAAGAAGGAGAAGTTGTAGAAGGAGAGACCTCTGGAATTGTAGGTTTAAAAACCCTCAGGGAGGAAATAGAGAAGGAGCTTATTGGTAAAAGGGAAGGGGATAGTTTTATATTGGAAGAAATCACCCTATATGACGTTGAAGGTAAGCCAGCGGGGAAAGCTAAAGTGGAAATAAAGATAAAGGGTATTAAGGAAAAAAGACTTCCAGAGGTGGGCGATGATTTTGCTAAGGAGCTTGGTCTTGGCCAAACTTGGGAGGAGGCGGAAGAAAAATTAAGGGAAGAGGTAAAGAAAGAGTTGGAAGCTACCAACAAAGCCCTTATAGAGAATGCTATAGCTCAAAAACTTGTAAGTATGCATAATTTTGATGTTCCACAAACCCTTTTGCAGAGAGAGCT
>CALLAD010000122.1 GCA_938002625.1 uncultured Aquificaceae bacterium | reverse complement strand
GGCAACGGCTACGGCGTATATTACCAATTGTAAAGCCCCAACAAGCTCCGCACCAGCTACAAAGAAAATTCCTGCCACAGAAACAAGAACGGAAAGAAGAGCAAGTATCACGTATATAGGATTGGACAAAAGGACAACTCCTAAAGCGGAAAAAATGGCCAAAGCAGAAAAGAGAAGGAACACTATCCACTGTATCACCTTTTTACCTCCGGGAGTTTTACGGAATTTTCATACCAGAGCCTTTCCCTGTTTTTGTCATCTATCCATATTCTATCGGGCTCTTCTTCTCTCCTCCTTTGCCAATCTCTTCCTATTTTTTCTAAAATTTCAAGATTAAGCACGGCATCCCTTCTTGTATAGCTTGCCGTTTCATGAATGTCGCTTTGAAAGAGGCAGTCTACTGGGCAAGCATCCACGCAAAAACCGCAGAAGGTACATAGCATCATGTTCATGTTAAAAACAGAAACGCGCCTTCTTCCATCGGGTAGTTTTTCCCCCTCTATTTCAAAAAGCTGAGGTACTGGACATGCCCTTTTGCACAGCATACAAACTACGCATCTGCTTTTCCCAACTTCCACTTTGATCTTAAACCTTTCTACCCACTCATCAAAGGCTGGCTGGGGTTCCTTTCCGTCTACCACCTTGTGGCCAAAAAATCCCCTAAAGCGTTTTGGTGGTACAAGCTTCTCGTAAGGATAATGGGTTGTTATAGTCCTTCTAAAGGCATGTCTTATGGTTATAGAAAGTCCTCTAATAAAGTCTATAAAGAATATCCTCTCTATCCAACTAAGTGGCCTTTCAAAAACCCTTTTAACCATTCTTTACCTCCATATTAAGGGTGCTATGATGGCCGTAAAAACAAGGTTAACAAAAGTAAGGGGTAGCATAACCTTCCATGCCGTTTCCGCTATCTGATCTATCCTATACCTCGGCAGTGTCCAGTGTAGCCACAGAACAAAGAGGAAAAGCAAGCTAACCTTTAGGATAAACCATACAAAGGGAGAGAGAGGTCCGAGGAAGAAAAGGGGATCCAAAAAGCCAAGAAAAGGTATGTTAATAGGAGACCAGCCACCAAGGAATAGAACTACGGCAATGGCGGATAGGGAAAGAACTTCTATATACCATTCCACAAGGGGGAAAAGACCAAATTTCATACCACCATACTCAACGGTAAAACCTGTTACAAGTTCCGCCTCTGCTTCTTGTACATCAAAGGGTACCCTTCCAGTTTCCGCAAGCATGGCAAACATGTATACCACAAAGGCTATGGGTTGAAGCCATATATACCATAATTTTTGATCTATCTGCTTTTGAACTATGTCATAGGTGGATAAGGTGCCAGCAAGTATTATTGGTCCCATAACGGCAAAGGTTATTACCACTTCATAGGAAACTATTATTCCAGCCTTTCTCATGGAGCCTATTAGGGCGTACTTAGAATTAGAAGCCCATCCAGCCAAGGCTATGGAAAAAACCGCCATGGAGCCAAGGGCAAAAACTAAAAGAATGCCTATGTTTACATCGGTGAGCATAGGCTTTATCTTTATACCAAAGAGTTCAAACTCTGGACCAAAGGGAATTACGGCAAAAACCAGGGTTGCAGGAACCAAAGCCATAACAAGGGCAAGGTTATACAAAAACTTATTTCCATACCTTGGGAATAGGTCTTCCTTTGTAAGGAGTTTTAGACCATCGGCCAAGGGTTGCAAAAGCCCATGCCACCCCACAACCATAGGACCAGGTCTTCTTTGAATATGAGCAGCTACCTTTCTTTCCAGCAAAGTAAGATAGGCACCCACACCAAGCACCACGGCAAGAATCACCAATATTTTTATCAAGGTTATAATTAACCATGCCACAAAGCCTTCCATTTTTTCCTCCTACCTGTCTATTTCACCAACAACGGGATCAAGGCTTGCAAGCACTGTTACTGCGTCCGCTATAACCCTATCCTTCATAAGCTTTGGGTATATACAAAGGTTATACATAGAACCTGGCCTTATCTTTACCCTGTATGGCTTTATACCACCCTTAGAGTATATATAAAAACCAAGCTCTCCCCTTGGATTTTCTCCCGATGAATAAATTTCACCCTCTGGAACCTTCAGCCCTATACCATCTAAGGATAGCTTAAGCTTTTTGGGATCGGGAGATTCGGCAAAGAAGGGAGCCTTTTTCATCTTTTCAAGGGCATTTAGGCATTGCTCAATTATTCTAAGGCTTTGTCTCATCTCCTCAAGCCTCACAAGGTATCTGTCGTATACATCACCATTTTCTCCCACAGGAATATCAAACTCCACCCACCCATAGGCATCGTAAGGTTCAAACTTTCTAAGATCATAAGGAACACCCGACCCTCTCGCCACAGGACCAGTTAGGCCATAAAAATATACATCCTCCTTGCTTATAACTCCAACTCCTATGTTCCTCCGCAGCCATATCCTATTCCTGCTTAAGATCCTTTCCCATTCTTCCAACTCTTTGGGAAATCTCTTTATAAAAGCTCTTATAACCTCAAGGGCTCCTTCGGGCAGGTCCATACGCACACCACCTATGCGTGTGTATGATATGGTTAGCCTTGCTCCCGTTATACCTTCTATAATATCCATAAGCTTTTCCCTTTCTTTGAAGGTATAAAGGAAAATGGTCAAAGCTCCCAAATCAAGGGCATAGGTTCCAAGCCACAGAAGGTGAGAGTTTATCCTCTGAAGCTCCGACATCATCGTCCTTATATACTTAGCCTTCTCTGGAACAAGGTCTTCTATACCCAAAAGCCTTTCTACCGCCACAACCCACGCCTGATTGGAACAAAGAGCGGAAAGATAATCCATACGGTCTGTGTAGACTAAAAACTGGTTATACATTTCATTCTCTGCCAGCTTCTCCACTCCCCTGTGCAATTGCCCCAGTATAACATCGCATTGATATACCCTTTCTCCTTCAAGGTCAAAGAGGAACCACATGGTACCATGAGTGCCAGGATGCAATGGTCCCCAGTTTAAAACTATCTGAGCCTTTTTCTTTAATCTTTTCTTTTCGGTTATTTCAAGGTCTTCTAAGGTAGGTACGTAGGTATGCATCCTGTCATAGTTCATAAGCCCTTGAAGATTGTCTCCCCAAAGCACTTCATTTAGAGAGGGTAAATATTCCGTTGCATATCCCTCTAAGGGAAAGTCCTTTCTGAGGGGGTAATGCTGGTATGTTTCCCACATAAAAGCCCTTACTAAGTTTTCGTGACCCTCGTAGCGAATACCAAACATATCGTAACATTCCCTTTCAGCCCATTTGCCAGCAAACCATAGCTTTTCTATGGAGGGTAATTCTCCATCGGTCCAAGTTTTTACCACTATCCTCTTTTTCTCATCTACCTTGTAGAGAATATAAAAGGCTTCAAATCTTGGCTTTTTATCGGGAAAATCTACCACCGAATGGTCTATAAAAAGTTTAAAGCCCTTTTCCTCCTTTAGGGCTTTAAGAAGGTCTATAAGCTGGGATTTATCAATGCGTAAAATAGTTATGGTGGCTTTCTCTTCTATCTCCAAGCCTTTGAACCTTTCCTTTAAATCCAAAAATTCTTCACCCTTTGCCCAAGGCATTCTTTACACTCCTTTATAAGCTTTCTTCTTCAAATTGCCAGTTAAGGGCTCCCTTTCTCCAAGCGTATACAAGCCCATAAGTGAGTATTAATATAAACAATGCCATCTCTATAAAACCAAAGATGCCAAGATATCTATAAACTACAGTCCATGGGAAAAGAAAGGCAGCCTCTATGTCAAAGAGCAAAAGCAAAAGACCAAGAAGATAGTAACCCTGATGAAAGGTAGATTGAGCAGATTTATCGTACAGGGGCACACCACACTCATAGGGATAGTCCTGTAAGGCATCAGAGGATTTTGGCCCCAAAAGCTTGTTTACAAACACAAAAACCAATGCAAGGCCTATCAGAATAAAGAGAAAAATAAGCAAAGCTATGTATCCCATATTTCACCTCGCAAAAAGGTTTTCTGCAGAAAGGCTTACATAATTCCATAATATTATAGGCAAAGCGCCCAACAAAACTATGGATATGGTCATAAGAATTATCAAAAGCTTCTCCGTATTGTAAAAGGAAAACTTATAACCTTCCTTTGACTCCTTCATAAACATCAGAGCAACTATTCTTAAATAGTAGCCCGTTGATATTCCAGTAGCCACTATCATCACAAGTACTAACCACCAAAGCTCTCCATAGGAAAGGGCCATAAAAACAAGGGCTTTACTTACAAAACCCACGGTGGGTGGCACTCCAAGCAAGGATAGAAGCATAACCATAAAGGAAAAAGCTAACCACGGTACAGAAAACCTTAACCCTGAAAACTGATCAAGCTTGTTTTCCCACTGGGGCTCCCTTTCCAACACGGCAAGCACTATAAAGCTACCAAAACCCATAAGGGAATATACAAGCAAGAAGTATATAACAGCCTTTAATCCTATAAGGTTTGCTGCAGCAATACCCGCCATTATATATCCAGAATGGGCAATAGAGGAATAAGCCAATAGTCTTTTTACATCCTTCTGCACGAGAGCTACTAAATTACCATAGAGCATAGTAAAGGCTGATATGATGCTAACCGTGATTACCCAAGCATAGGCAAAGTGTTCTTCAAGATAGGGTATAAGCCTTATGATTGGAGCAAAAAAGGCAATTTTACCAACAGAGGCCATATAGGCAGTTATCGGAGTTGGAGCACCCTGATAGGCATCGGGAAGCCAAAAGTGAAAGGGAACAGCACCTATTTTGATGGCAAAGCCTATTAGGAAAAAAAGGAGCCCTAAAATTAGCAGGTGTTCTTTTTCCCCTGAGTATGTGAGAATATGCCTTAAATCAAAAGAACCACCGTAAAGATACATAAAGCCAGCACCGTAGGAAGCCAAGGCTATAGAAAGGCCTCCCAGCATAAGATACTTAAAAGCACCTTCCTTTGAATTAAAATCCGATCGCAGTAAGGCTGTTAGTATATAGAAGGATATAGAAAGGGCTTCAATAGCCACGTATAAAATTACAAGGTTATAAGAAGAAACCAAAAACATACCTCCCGCCAAGGCAAAGGCAAGTATGTAATAAAATTCGCCATATACAGATCTTTTGCTTTTGTAATAGCTATAATGAAAGGCAAGAAGAGTTATAGTAAGGATGAGCATAAAACTTTGCAAAAGAGTAGAAAAACTATCCCTCACATAAAGGCCATAGAAGCTTTCCCCCTTTATGCCCCAGTTAAGAATAAGAAAGAGTAAAGCTATAAGATATCCAACAAAGCTTAAGCTTGTTGCAAGAGCATGATTTAATCTTTTATGTAGCATATCAAGGGTAAAGAGTAAAAAAC
>CALLAD010000121.1 GCA_938002625.1 uncultured Aquificaceae bacterium | reverse complement strand
TGGGTATGATTAGAGTTTTTGAACTTTTTAAATCTATGGAGCGCAGCAGACCACCAGAATGGCTATCCACTCACCCTTTACCAGAAACAAGAATAGTAGAAGCAAAGAAAATTATAGAAAATCTTAAGCCAACGGGAGAGTTTATAACGGACACGGAGGAATTCCAAAGGGTAAAGGCAAAGCTTGTAAGTACTCAAGGATCCTTTGAAGAGTTTGAAAGGGGTAAAAAGGCCTTTGAAAATAAAAACACAAGGCTTGCGATAGAACACTTCAGAAGGGCTTTGGAAATATACCCACAAAATTACATGGCGAGAGTATACATAGCCTATATACTTGCCAGTGAGGGTAGAGTGGTAGAAGCTGAGAAAAATTCGGAAATGGCTATAAGCATAATGCCAAAAGTATTTTCCACCAACTATGTACATGGGTATGTAAAATTTCTCAAAAGAGATTATCAAGAATCGCTAAACTATTTGCAAAGAGCAAACCAACTTATACCAAACCATGCATCAACCCACTATTACCTTGGTAGAAATTACGAAGCCTTGGGTAACAGAGCAAAGGCAGCAGAGCACTATAGAATAGCCCTTGAACTATCCCAAGGGAAAGCTCCTTGGGCGGAGGACGCAAGGGAAAGACTAAGAAGGCTATAGTGTAGTAGAATTAATTCATGGATATCTTAATGGGAATTGGGAAAGCAGGTCTAAGGTCTGGGAATAAGCCAGACCTTTTGGTTATACTTTTACCCCAAACATGCAATGCTTCCTTCCTTTTTACCAATAATCACTTTAAATCCGCCAGCGTACTATACTCCCAGAAGGTTTTCAAGGGTAAAGTTAGGGCTATGGTTATAAACAGCGGAAATGCAAACTGTGGAGTTGGAAGGGAAGGTCTTATTCATGCGGAGCTTATGGCAAAAAGGGTGGCAGAAAAGTTAGAAATAGAGGAAGACGAAGTTCTTGTATTTTCTACGGGCGTTATAGGAAGGCCCATGCCAATAGATAGGGTTCTTGATGCCATAGATTCCGCTTGCTCTCTTCTTGAACCCCTTGATCTAAAAAGGGCAAGCGAAGTTATATCTACCACGGATAGCTTTCCGAAGTATGATTTTGTTAAAAAAGACAAGCTTGAAGCCTTTGGCTTTGCAAAGGGAGCAGGCATGATACATCCCAACATGGGAACTATGTTAGCCTTTGTTTTTACCAACGCAGACTTAAGGGAAGGAGTCATAGAAAAACTTCATAGGGATATTAACGAAAGAACTTTTAATTCAATAAGCGTTGACGGATGTATGAGTACCAATGATAGTTTCGGACTTATAAGCCTTGGTTTAATAAAGGAGGATTTACAGAAGGTAAGCGATGCCATAGAGGAAGTTTCCCTTAGTCTTGCTAAAAAAATAGTGCAGGATGGAGAAGGAGCAACAAGGCTTATAAAGGTAAAGGTAAAGAATGCTTCGTTGCAATTAAAAGCAAGGCTTATAGCTCAGGCAATAGCCACTTCAAACCTGGTAAAAACGGCCATATTTGGTAAAGATCCCAACTGGGGAAGGATAGTAGCAGCAGCAGGCTCTACTCCCTTCCCAATAGATCAGTTTAAGCTAAGGGTTTACATAGGGAATCATCTCCTTTATGATGGTAAAGTGCATCCAAAGGCTTTGGAAGGTGCAAAGAAGTATATGGAAGAATCCCAAGAAATAGAAATAACCCTTGACCTCATGGAAGGAAAAGAAAGCTGGATTTATTACGCCTCCGACATGACATACGATTACATTAAGATAAACGCAGAATATACCACTTGAAAGGCAAGGGAGCTTTGTTTATATTTTCATTTCATGAATAGATACACGCCCTATATACTTGCTTTTATACTCTTCGCCATGATAGCCTTTTTTGGGCTAAGACAAAAAGAGGAAAGTCTTCCATCCTATAAACCCACTGGGCTGGAAAACTTACCCGACTTTACCTTTAAGACCCTTGATGGAAAAACTATAACACTTTCCGACTTTAAAGGGAAAGTGGTTTTGTTAAACTTTTGGGCCACTTGGTGCCCACCCTGTAAAGAAGAAATGCCCATATTTGAAAGGGAATACAAAAGATGTAAGGATGCAGGGCTTGAAGTTTTAGCGGTAAACATGGATACGTCGCAGAGCTCTCTGGAAAAGTTCTTAAGGGAAAATAACTATTCTTTTAAAATAGTCAAGCCCACTCAAGAGGTTGAAAAAGAATTAAAGCTTATGGGCTTTCCCACTTCTTACCTTTTAGATAAGGAAGGTAAAATATACCGCATAAAGCTTGGGGTGTATAGGGAGCTTGAAAAAGACCTGAAAGAACTTCTCGGGTGCTAACTGTGCTATAATTAATGTCTGGAGGTATATAAATGGCAAAGGTCAAGATGAAAAGCAACAGGTCCGCAAAGAAAAGGTTTAAGATAACGGCAACTGGTAAAATAAAAAGGTATAAGGCTGGAGGTGCCCACTACAACACACACAAATCAAAAAGTAGAAAAAGAAGGCTTAGGAAGCCCACCCTTGTCCACCCAGGATGGGAAGACAAGGTAAAGGGTATGCTAAAGGAGCTTTAACATCTGACCACTGCTTGGACATACTTGTCCACCTCCATAGTTACACACTTATCCATAAGCTCCTTGGCTTTTGCCATAGAACCATACTGCTTCCTTAGGTCGGCTCTGTAGGTGTCAAAAAACTTATCAAACTGATCTACACCCACTATACCTATTGCGTATATTTTATCCTCTTCCATTTGAAGAATTACAGAAGCCAATGGCACCTCGGCAGGACCATCTATTACCTTTCCACCCTCCCTTGGATCATAAAGGGCTAAATGGGCACAACATTGTATTATTCCAGACTTTTTTGTGGTTTCCGATGGCGTATCTGGCGGATAGTAGTTTATAAAAGAGTACTCCTTTGTAGGATAGCTCCACTGATGGGCACATATGGCAGAGTATGCTACTATGCCTTTCTTTGAACCTATCCCACCTGGCCACTTATAGCTATTACCATCCTTTAGCTTTATTTCAACGGGTTTTATCTCCTCATTCAAGTTTATAAGATAGCAGGGGGTGGAAGCATAGGGATAGAAAAAGATGTAATTTACATGCGGCTTTATATCTTCTTCCCTTAGCGGGCTTCCGTCCTCCTTTACAAGA
>CALLAD010000120.1 GCA_938002625.1 uncultured Aquificaceae bacterium | reverse complement strand
GTTCCTTTCTTTCAAAAGCCCTTGCCCTTTCTGTACCTATGATTTCTTGGATTTCTTTTAAATCAGCCCGTAGAATAGCCTCAGCAGATCCAAACCTTAGCCATAGCTTTTTTATGGAAACCTCTCCAAGTCCCTTTATGGCCTTTAGATACAGCCAGCTATATAATTTTTCCATTTATCCAGCTTCCTATAAGACCTCCAAAATTTTCAAGGAAGGTTTCTATAACCTCCCTATTGGGTTGTATTTCTATACAAGGTTTATCCTCAAAAATCCCTACTTTTACGCCCTCCCTTAAAACTTGGGGCAAAAGGGAAAAGAGTTTTTGATTTATAGCATAAGAAATGCCCCAAATCTCGGAGAGTTCCAATCTTTGAGTGCTTACAAGCACTTGGTAATCATCTTCTACCACCACGGCTCCAAGATTCGTAAGTTTACCCTCTATAAACTCCTTCATACCACATTCAGAAAGTACCTTGATTTTTACACCCTCTAAGGATTTTGACCATTGGGATTTTCCACCTCTTTTTTCTATAAGCCTTATCTCCTCTATAACCATGCTATCATCCATGCCTTTACACATATCGTATATGGTAAGCAAAGAGGCACTAACCGATGTGAGAGCTTCCATTTCATATCCTGTTCTACCCAAACCCTTTACATGGGAGAAAACTTCTATAAAATCCTCGCCAACCCTTAGCTCTATTTCCACGTAATCAAAACTTACTGGATGACAAAAGGGAAGAAGTTCAGGAGTTTTTTTACTTGCCATAATACCAGCAAGCTTACAGGCAGAAAGCACATCTCCCTTTGGCACCTTACCCTTCTTTATAGCTTCTATGGTTTCCCTTTTTAACCTAATCCTTCCATATCCTTTGGCACTTCTAAGAGTCTCTGGCTTTGAGCTTACGTCTATTTTTCTCATGGTAGAAAAAATAATAAATCAACTTAAAGAACTATTTAAAAAGAACCTTTAAAAAATCACTTACATGAACAATCTGACTGTTTGGAAGCACCATATCTGCTCCAG
Source organism: uncultured Aquificaceae bacterium (assembly GCA_938002625.1). Classification (GTDB taxonomy): domain Bacteria; phylum Aquificota; class Aquificia; order Aquificales; family Aquificaceae; genus Pampinifervens. The sequence continues at coordinate 4,104 of CALLAD010000120.1, read as the reverse complement.
ATTCCTTGGCTACTTTCATAAGGTCTGATCTTTTATGTCCACAGTAGGCAATAACCTTTGCTCCAGCTTCTTTTATCTTCTTTATCATATCGGGCGGAAACTGTTCAAGATTTATCAAAACTAAGTCTTCACCTTGGTATTCATTGCCAATTCTAACTTCATAATCCCTCAATGAAGACTTAATCTTGCTTATCAGCAATAAGTTTTTGTCCATGAGCAATATTTTCATTTCTTAGTTCCTCCAAAGATTTCAAAAAGCTTTTGCTAAATTCCTCTTTAAACTTATGGGACCAAAAGGCAATCCTTAAGGTATCTCCCTCTAACCTTGCCCATATTTTGCGATGGACCGTGTAAAAGGCAATGATCATACCACCCACCACCAATATGGAGCCAAGCCATATTATGGGTGTACCTGGTTGGCGTGATACTTGCAAACCACTAAAATATTGAGGTTCAAAATCCACCAAAAAGAAAAAGTATGGAAAATCCTCAAGCTCTGGAACCATTCTTTGGGCAAATATGGTTAGTTCTGGGGAATAAACAACTGGAATGGTGTAATCTTTACCCTCCATAAGTACTTTTATTGCCAAAGCGGGCTTTAACTCTCCTTCAAAACCTTTTTCTTCGTCTTCTATGTTAAGTGTAGACCTATCTATGGAAAGGAGCATGTTTTTAAACTCGGAAACTCCATTGGCTTTAAGCTCCACTTCTCCTATAAAAGCCTTTTGCGGATCTGTAGGTGCCAAGCTTTTATCAAATATGGCTATTTTTACTCTGCCAGCGGAACCTGTAAGCCCGTAAGTGGCTTGAAATATTCTGTAAGTGCCAAAATCAAAAGGGTCGTTTACGGCGGTCATTCCTTGTGCCACTACCTTTCCATCTTGTATAATTTTTATATCGCTTTCAAAGCTTGCTATAGCATCCTTAAAAGGCGTTTCCCTTTGTTTACCTTTTCTTTCAAACTCCTCTTGATAGGAAACTATCCTAAATTTTTCCACCTCTATTTGAAAAGGCAGCTTTATGGCCTTCTCTTTTGATGGGATTATAAGGGTATCGCTTTTAGATCCTTCTGGAACTATAAGGCTTCCCCTTACGCCCCATAGGGCATCAATAAGAGCTCCAGCCATTATGACCAAAAGGCCTATATGAACCACATAAACACCAAGCCGAGAATATCTACCCTTTTCCCCATAAAAGTAAGTTTTTTCTCCCTCCTTTTCCATATAAACCTTAAAGCTCATACCTATGAGGAATTTGGCTATTCTATCCTCGGAAGGGTTAACCTTTAAGGAAAGGGCTTTTAGATGCCTTTCCATATTTTCATCAAGCTTCTGAAACCTTTCCTTTGTAAAGGTTTGAAGCCAAACCCTCGGAAGCCTCTTATAAGAACAAGCAATAAGGTTTATGGCAAGAAGTACTATAAGCCCTATATAATACCACGAACGGAAAAGGTCGGTAAACCATAACCTCCAAAACCAATAACCCAGATCTGCCCCAAAAACATCAAGATAAAATTCAATGGGCTGATTTTGTTGAATATAAGTGGAACCAACCATAGAAAGTATTCCAAGCACTATCATTATGAAGATGGCAAGGCGAATATCCGCAAAGAAGTCAAAAACAAAGGATAAAAAGTTTTTTCTTTTGGAATATTCTTCCCTCAAGTATAAGTAAACACCATATAGATAAAGAACAAGGGCAAAGCTAAAGAGTGCCAGACTGCCGCCAAGCAGGGCAAAATATATAATTCCCCGCTCTTCAAGGTGGAAAAGACCAACTATAAGGACACCAACAAGAATAAGAAAAGAAATTACCAAAAGGGCATAGTTTTGAAAAGGGCGATTTATAGCCACCATATTAGGAAAAATATAGTTAAAATTTCCTTTTATGCATGTGCTTTTAATAGGCCTTGGGAATATGGGAAATAAATATTTCTGGAAATTGGAGCAAATGGGTGAAAAGCTTGTTCTCTGCGATATAGACCCTTCAAAGGAAAAAAAGCCCTATCCCTTCTATTGCCATTTTGGTGATGTGGAGGAGGAGGTGCGAGCCGTTATAGTGGCCATAGATCCAAGGGAGCACGTAAAAGTAGCCAAGGAGTTTTTAAATAAGGGAATACCCGTACTTCTGGAAAAGCCACCAGCCCTCAACAGTGTGGAGTTTGAACAAATAAAGGATAGCGAATACCTCTACATATCGGAGGTGGAAAGCTACTCCGTATGCACAGAATACCTAAGAAAACCAAAGAAAAGCATAGAAATAGAAAGGCTTGGAAGGGGAAGGGGCTATATCTCTCCCCTTTGGGATTTAGCTTGGCATGACCTTTACCTACTCCAAAGGATATCAAAGGATATAAGACTAATCAATCTAAAAATAGAAGATAGTATATGGACCTTGGAAGGTTATATAGAGGAAGTGCCCTTTAGAATAAGAACCGCTTGGGAACATCCAGAACCCAAAAGGGTATGGCATATAGATGACTCCCTAACCCTTGACTTTGGAGAAGAAAAGGTTTATCAAAATGGTAGGCTTGTAAGGGAAGAAAAGAGAGATAAGCTAAGCCTTATGTTAAGGGATTTCCTAAGAGGGAACTTTGACAGAAACAGCGTGGAAAGGGCTTATAGAAATCTTAAATTGCTTGAAAGTATTTCTTAATCGTACTTTTCTTTTTTTATCTGCCCTTTGTCTACTCCAAGGTCAGTTAGTATGTTTGCTATATCATCCACAAACTGGGGTGGTCCGCAAAGATAATAAAGGTTTGTGGGTATGTTTTCTACTTCCCTTAATATCATCTCATGGTTTATCCTTCCCGTGTAACCCTTCCAATTGGGTGGATGGGATCGTGTGAGGGTATGAACTATCCTTATGTTGGATAAGGTATTTAATTGCTCAAGCTCTTCTCTGTATATGATTTCTTCATAATGGGTGTTGGAATAGAGAAGGGTAGCTTTTACATGTTCAAGCTTTGCGGAGGCTATATATCTTAGAATGCACATAAGGGGAACTATGCCACTCCCTGCACCTATTAGTATAAGGTTTGTGCCCATTTGGGGCACCCATATAAATTTCCCGTAAGGGCCCTTTATTAAAAACTCATCTCCCACCTTTACCCTTTCCGTGAGAACAACAGAGGCTTTGCCGTTGGGCACCCTTTTTATGGTAAGCTCCAAGCTATCCTTCTGTGTGGGTGGGCTTGCTATAGAGTAAGCCCTTTTTAATATCTCTCCTTCGTAAGGAACATTTAACATCACATACTGCCCAGGGTAAAAATCAAAGTCTATTCCTTTTATATCAAAAACCAAGGTTTTAGTTGATGGGGTTTCATCTATTATACGGATAACCTTCCCAACAAATTCCCTTATTGGCTTTTTTTCCAATTCCATCATGTTCTCCTCAATGCAGGGAATAATATAACTTCCCTTATGGAATCAACATTAGCCAGAATCATAACAAGCCTATCTATGCCTATACCTTCTCCACCAGTAGGTGGCATGCCATACTGGAGCGCTGTAATAAAGTCTTCATCCATTTCCATAGCTTCTTCATCTCCCATTTCTTTCTCTTTAAGCTGCTCTAAAAATCTTTCCTTCTGTTCTTCTGGGTCGTTAAGCTCCGTATACGCGTTGGCAATTTCTTTTCCTATTGCAAAAAGTTCAAAACGTTCCACAAGGTCTGGATCTTTTCGGTGGGTTTTTGCAAGGGGGGAAAGTATTTTTGGAAAATCAACCACAAAACAAGGATCCCAAAGCTCATCCTCTACAAGAAGGTCAAAAACCTTATCAATAAGCTTTGCATGAGTAAGACTTTCTACCTTCTGCACTCCTACGTCCTTTGCCAATCTTTTAAGACCCTCCAAATCCCTTAAAAAGAAATCTTTATCCTTGCCCGTCTTTTCTTGTAGTAAATCAAAGTATCTATACCTTCTATATGGGGGTGTAAAGTTTATTTCTCTACCTTTGTACATAAGCTTAAGGGTGCCAAGGGTGGAAAGGAGCACATGGGTAAGGAGTTTTTCAGTAAAGTTCATAAGATCTTCATAATCCCAGTAGGCAGCATAAAACTCAAGCATAGTAAACTCTGGATTGTGGGTTGTGTCTACCCCTT
>CALLAD010000119.1 GCA_938002625.1 uncultured Aquificaceae bacterium | reverse complement strand
GAGATAGTATCCGACTATGAAAGGGCATATTTAAGCCTTACTCATGAAGATTGGGATATGGTAAGCTCTGCTATAATGAACTTACTATGAAAGTGGGATTTATTGGACTTGGAAATCTTGGTAAGACTATAGCCAAAAGGTTAATAGATAAAGGCGTTGAGCTAATAGTATGGAATAGAACCAAGGAAAAGGCCCTTGATTTAGGCGTGCCCTTAGTGGATAAACCCAAAGACTTGTTGAATTTCGTTGATAGGGTTTTTGTGATACTTTTTGATTCCCAAGCCTCAGAAGAAGTTATATTTGGTAAAGATGGCTTGGCAGAAGGACAAATAGAGGGTAAAACTATAATAGATATGACCACAAACCATTATGCCTACTCTACCCTTGCCTATGAAGAGCTTAAAAAACTTAAGGCTTATTACCTTGATGCTCCCGTGCTGGGTAGTGTAATACCAGCCCAAAAGGGTGAGCTTACTATACTGGTGGGTGGTGACAGGGAGAAGTTTGAGGAGAATGTGGCCCTTTTTGAAAAATTTTGTAAAAACATCCTTTATGTGGGGAAAGCGGGAGATGCCACAAAATTGAAGCTTATAAACAATATGGTGCTCGGTGGCTTTATGCAAGTGCTTTCTGAAGCAATAGGTATTGGTGAACTGTTGGGTTTTAGTAGGGAGCTTTTAATAGAAGTCTTAGAAAAGGGGGCTGGGAAGTCATACATTCTTGAGGTTAAAAAGAAAAAACTACTGGAGAGAGATTTTTCACCCCATTTTTCTGTAAATCTTATACACAAGGATCTTCATTATGCCGAGGATATGATAAAGGAGATAGGTTCCTTTACCCTTAGCTTGCAAAACGTGAAGAACGCCTACGCTTTAGCTAAATATTTAGGAATGGGAGAGGAGGACTTTTCCGTCCTCGTGGAGCTTTATAAAAGGCTTACCACTCAAAATCCTTAAGGTATTTAGACCTTGCAGGGTGTCTTAGCTTTCTTATGGCCTTAGTTTCTAATTGCCTTATTCTCTCCCTTGTTACGTTAAACATTTTGCCTATTTGCTCAAGAGTGTACTCTATACCGTCTACAAGCCCATATCTGTACATGAGGATTTCCCTTTCTTTTTCTCCCAATGTGTTTAGCACTTTTATAAGTTGCTCCCTAAGAAGTCGCCTTGAAACTTGCTCCTCTGGAGATGGTACGCTCTTGTCTTCTATAAAGTCTTTAAGATAGGTATCCTCATCATCTCCTATAGGGGTTTCAAGGGAGACGGGTTCTTGGGATATTCTCATGACTTTTCTTGCTTTTTCTGGAGATATGTTAAGGTATTTGGCTATCTCTTCGGCGGTGGGCTCACGACCGAGCTCTTGGAAAAGCTTCTTATGGGCTTTTGTAATATCGTTTATTGTTTCTATCATATGTACGGGTATGCGTATGGTTCTTGCCTGATCTGCTATAGCCCTTGTTATGGCTTGGCGTATCCACCATGTGGCATAAGTGGAAAACTTATAACCCTTTCTATAGTCGTACTTGTCCACCGCCTTCATAAGGCCTATGTTACCCTCTTGGATAAGATCTAAGAAATGAAGGCCTCTGTTTACATACTTCTTGGCTATGGAGACCACAAGCCTTAGATTACACTTTACCATAACTTGCTTGGCCTGTGTTACCTTTGTCCTTCCTTCTCTTATTATGTGTATTATCCTTTGAAGCTCCTCGGGCAATATACCCATCTCCCGTTTTATTTCATCAATTTCCTTTTTAAGGGCTAAATATTCATCCCTCAGTATGTAAAACCTTGCAAAACCATAACCAAGCCTTTCTGCTTTTTTACGAAGTTTTTCATCCTTATCGTAGTTGGTTATGAGATGTTCTATATCCGGGTGTATACTTTCAAGCTTTTTCTTCCTTACTTCAAATTCTTTGAGTTTTTTCGTATATCTATTGTAAAGGTTTAAAAGCTCATCGGCTATTTTTTCAAATTTAGAATACTTTAGCTTCATATCCTTTAGTATTCTGTTCATTTTGGCATGCCTTTTGAGATATTCTTTTTTATACTCTGGCGTACCATAAAGCAGGTATGTATCGCGCCAATAAAGAGCTTCTTTGTATGCCTTTGCAAGCTCTAAACCCTTTTCTATAAAGTACCTTTCCAGTTGTTCATGGCTTTCTTCGTATTCTTCAAGGCTTTTGCTTTCATCCAAGGTGTCCATAAGATCCGTTACCCTTAGCTTGCCATTGCATACTTCCGCCCAATCTTTTAACACTCTATCTATAAGGAAGGAAGTTCTCAAAAGTCCCCTTCTCATAATCTTCCTTCCCCTTTCTATCTGCATGGCGTACATTATCTCCTCTTCCCTCGTAAGCAACGGAATCCGACCCATATCTCTTAAGTAGAGCCTTACGGGATCTCCATCCCTTCCACTAAGAAGAAGGGCTTCTGTAGAAACGGTTATTGACTCCTCCCTTTCCTCTTCGGCTATTTCATCACTTTCCAATATCTTTACACCCCTCTCTTGTAAAAAGTCCATTATTTCTTCATAAAGCTCCGTATCTACAATATCAGTTCCAAGGAGTTGGTTAATTTCGTCATAGGTTACATATCCCTTCTCGCTTACTTCAATAAGCTTCTTTTTAAGCTGCTTATAAATCATCTGGGGAACCTCCTTGTCAATTTCCATAACTTTTAAAATATATTTACCAAGGTCATATAAGGCAAGATTAAAATTAAATGATAGTGAATATCTCTTCTAAGTTTCTCCTTGGAGTGAGAATAGGCTCCTCCGCAGGGTACCCTATTGTAAGTATGGCTACGGGCTTTAGGTCCATTGGAACAGAAAGGCTTGCTTTTATTCCATTATCTTCAAAAGCTCCTACCCAGCATGTGCCAAGTCCAAGGGCCACTGCAGAAAGCTGGGCATAAGTACAAGCTATTGTGGCATCCTGTATACAGTATAGCTCCGCACCCCTCTTTCCATACTTTATAGCACTTCTTTTTGGATTGGCAAAAAACACCAAAACCGCAGCAGCTTCTGCTATAAACCATTGATTCAAAGCCCACTTGGCTATTTCTATCTTTTTTCTCTCATCAAGAACCACATAGACTTCATAAGCCTGAAGATTACCGGCAGAGGGGGCACTTCTTATGGCCTCCATTATCTTTAAAAGCTTCTCTTCCTCTATAGGTCTTTTTTGATAGCTTCTTATAGAGTGTCTATTTTTTAGAACCTCAAAGAACTCCATCCTTTAATAGCTCCTCCACCTCTGAATCTTCAATCTGTCTAAAGTCTTTGTAAAACATGCCCACCGCAAAAGAACCACTTTCTGCTATATGGTAGCAATACACATCATCTGCATAGTTTTTTAACCTTTCTAAGGTTTCCCTTGGACATACTGGTACAGCCACTATAACTTTGCGTGCCCCTTTTCTCCTTAAATATTCTATTCCCGCTATAACTGTTTGACCAGTAGCTATACCATCATCTATTACCAATACCACCTTTTCTTTAACATCAAAGGCTTTGCCCTTTAAAAATCTTTCTTCCCTTTCCCTTATCTTTTTTAATTTTTCCTGCGCCACGCGGTTAATATCCCTTTCGGAAAGGTTAAAATATCTCACAGTCCAAGGATCCGTATAGATTTTTCCATCGGGATCTATTGCACCAAAGGCAAGCTCTGGATTGGATGGTACGCCCAATTTCCTTACAATAAGTAGACTAAGAGGAGCTTCAAGAACTTTCGCTACTTCTTTTGCTACTACAACACCACCCCTTGGAATTCCAAGCACAAGATCTACTTTTTCAATTTTATCCTTTAAAAATTGCCCCAGCTTTTTTCCAGCATCTTCCCTGTTTTCAAATACCATCAATTAAATTTTAAATTAAAGATTTAGTCTATATACTTTTTTATGTTCCTTTCTAAGACTTGAAGCATGTAATCAAATTTCCTATCCGTACTTCTTTTTTCTTCCACCTTCCTTATAGCGTAAAGGGCAATAGTATGATCTCTTTTACCAAAAAGTCGAGCTATTTCTGAGTAGGACATGTGAAGTAAAGCTTTGCAAAAATACATGGCAACCTGCTTGGCTTTTATAATTTTCCTCTCCTTTGTGTCCTTTCTTAAATCCTCTGGTTTTAAACCAAAATGCCTTGCAACAATGTTTAAAATTTCCTCTTCTTTTCTCTTTTTTGGTTCATCCTTTAAATACCTTTCAATACCTGTTATTTTTAAAGTTTTTATAAATCCCTCTATTTCTCTTACGCTAAAGCCCGTATTATCCA
>CALLAD010000118.1 GCA_938002625.1 uncultured Aquificaceae bacterium | reverse complement strand
CATTCTGGTCTTGGACCTATTCCCCATCCATTTATTCCTTCTATTCCTCCCTCAAGCCACCAACCATCCCATACGGAAAAGTTAAGAACTCCGTTCATTCCCGCCTTCATACCACTGGTTCCACACGCCTCCAAGGGTCTTATAGGATGGTTTAGCCATACATCACATCCAGCAACCAAAAGCTTTGCCATCTGTATTCCATAGTTTTCTAAAAAGGCAACCTTTACAGCCCTTGTTTTTTCCTTTATAGTTTTTATACTCTCATATATCCTTTTTATGATCTCCTTTCCTACCGTATCCCTTGGATGTGCCTTTCCCGCAAAGGCTATTTGAATATTTCCAACCCTTTCTCCTATCTGTATGAGCTTGTCTATGTCCCTGAGAATAAGGTCATTTCTTTTATAAGCGGTTACCCTCCTTGCCACGCCTATAGTAAGGATATCATCGGAAAAACTGACATCGGTATGCTTGTTAATTAAGTTTATAAGGTCATTTTTTATCCTGTTGTGGGCTTTTAGAAGAAGCTCGGAGGGAATATCGTAGACTCTTTGAAGCAGTACTGGATTTTCATCCCACCCAGGTATGTATTCATTAAAGAGCTCCTGTAATTCCTCATGTATCCATCTTTTGTGATATACTCCGTTGGTTACGTATTCAATATTTCCAGACAACTCTGGAAAAATCTCCTTTGTAACATACATGTGCTTATAAGATACGGCGTTAACTCTTCCAGAGTATTTAGAAGCCAAAAGGGAGAGGTTTATTTCATCCTCTATGGCTTCCTTATCCCAGTCTATGTGGTCGTAGGCTTTTAATTCTTCCTTTACCATCTGTACAGGAAATTTATCGTGTCCAGCTGGTACGGGGGTATGCGTGGTAAATACGCATCTTCTTTTAACTTCTTCCACGCTTCCCAATTCCCTCAGTAGTTCCACAATAAGAAAGGCAGAATGGCTTTCGTTCATATGGTAGATGTGGATAGAATACCCAAGTGCTTTTAAAACTCTATAACCTCCTATTCCAAGGAGTATTTCCTGCCGTAATCTATGGATGCCATCATCAAAATATAGCCTGCTGTTTAGCTTTCTTATCTCTGGGTCGTTGCCTTCCAAATCTACATCAAGAAAGAGGATTCTTACATCTCCTTTTGATCTTATCCAATATTCCCAGCATGCTACTTTCTGTTTTTTGTCTCCAAAGTATATTTCTACATCAAGGTCAAGCTTTCTTAGGTATCCTTTATAATCCCATAAGGCATCAAAATCCAGCTGCATTCCATGGGGTGTTATTTTTTGTAGGTTATATCCCTTTTTGTAAAGCAAGGTTACGCAAACTGCTGGTATATCCATGTCGGCGAAGGAATAAAGAGTATCTCCTGCAAGGGTTCCTAAACCTCCACTGTACAAAGGCATAGTATCCTCAAGCCCAAGTTCCATTACAAAATAGGCAATCATAGGGCTATATTTTAAGATATTATGAAGTTTATAGAAACAAACATAACTTGCAGGCTTGATAACCTGCCGTGGACTTCCTTTCATACAAGGTTTGTAGCAGCTTTGGGAATAACTTGGGTTTTAGATGCCTTTGAGGTTGTTATAGTAAGTGCTGTATTAAAAGCTATGGCAAAGACTCTTGATTTTTCTCCCTTTGAAAGTTCTTTAATGGTAAGCGGTTTTCTTTTAGGTGCCATCTTGGGCTCTTTGATTTTTGGATATCTTGCGGACAAATATGGTAGAAAAAAGCTATTTCTTATTACCCTTTTACTGTACGCTGGTGGAACCTTTTTAACGGGATTTGCCAATAGCTTTGAGATGGCTTTGTTTTTTAGAATATTGGCCGGTGCGGGTCTTGGTGGAGAGTTCGCAGCCATACAGTCTGCCATAGATGAATTTGTGCCAGCTCGCCACAGGGGTAAGGTTGATGGTACTATTACAGCCCTTTGGAATCTTGGAAGTTTATTGGCTTCATTAAGCGCCTTTTTACTTCTAAGGTTCTTGGAAGAAGGCTTTGCGTGGCGTGTTGCTTATTTGCTTGGTGGTTTGTTGGCTTTACTAATAATTTTTGTAAGGCTCTATGTACCAGAATCTCCAAGGTGGTTAATATCAAAGGGAAGAGTACAAGAGGCGGAGGACATAGTTAAAAGAGTAGAGAGTTTGGCAGGTGTAAAAGGTACATACGAAGCATGTCAAATACCCGTGTTTGAAGGAAACATATGGGACGCATCCAAAATTTTAATAACAAAATATCGTTGGAAATTCCTTTTTAGCGCGAGTATGAGTTTTACCATTCTGACTACTTATTATGGTATGATTACCCTTTTGCCGCTTATTCTCTCGGAGGTTTATTCTATTAGTACTCGGGAAATACCAAACATACTGGCCCTTGGTAGCTTGGGAGGGTTAATCGGTGGGCTTGTCGTTGCATATTTGGTGGATAAAATGGGAAGAATACCACTGGGATTGCTCATAAGTTTTGTTTCCGCTTTGCTTAGCTTTTCTTTTATATTAGGCTTGGATCTAAAATTAACCTTCTTTATATATTCCACTATAGCTTTTTCTTTCGCTTCTGTTGCTTATGTAATAGCCACTGAAATATATCCTTCTTACATAAGGGCTTATGCTATAGGGCTTCTTTCTATAATAGGTAGACTTTCCGGTGCCTTTGCTCCTGTTCTCTTGATAAATCTTTCCCAAATAGGCTTCTTTTATGCCCTTTTGGGTTTAGCTCTTTTTTGGCTTGTTGGCTTTTTCGCCTTTGTTATTTGGGCTTTAAATGGTAAGGAAACAAAGGGTAAGCCTCTGGAAGAAATCTCATAAAATATTGGCATGCTTTTGGGTTTTATCCTACTTTACATAGTGGGCACCCTTTTTATAGGTTTATTGGCAAGCACTCTTGTTAAAAATTCAAGGGACTATATATTAGCAGGTAGGAATTTACCCCTATATATGGCTACCTTTGTAGCCTTTGCCACTTGGTTTGGTTCGGAAACAGTTCTGGGTGCTTCCTCTGTTATGGCAAAAGATGGATTAATTGGAGTGATAGAAGATCCCTTTGGTGCGGCTTTATGCCTTATTCTTATAGGTCTATTTTTTGCAAAGCCCTTATATAGGATGAATTTGCTTACCATGGGGGATTTTTATAGGGTTATCTATGGTAGAAATGCGGAAATAGTGGCAAGCGTTATGATGGTCTTTTCTTATTTTGGGTGGATTGCTGCCCAAATGGTGGCAATAGGGATAATTCTTCAGTTGGTTTTGGGAATTCCAAAAGTTTTTGGTATTTTCTTAGGCTTTGGCGTTGTCCTTTTTTATACCTTTCTTGGCGGCATGTGGGCTGTTTCTCTTACCGATTTTATACAAACCATAATGATAATAGTAGGTCTTTTTGTGGTTCTTTACGAGGTCTCTTTTGGTTTTTCTAACTTAATTCCCGTGCTTGCTTCCCAACCCATGGAATACTACCGAATACTTCCAGAACCAAGCCTAAAAGATATTCTCCTGTATATCTCCGCTTGGATAACCATTGGGCTTGGTTCTATACCCCAGCAGGATGTTTTTCAAAGAGTTATGTCTTCAAGGAGTGAAAGGGTGGCAGTTCTCTCTGCAATATTTGGAGGTTTTATGTATCTAACAATAGCCTTTATTCCTCTTATTTTGGCGGTATTTGCCAGAGTTAAATATCCAGAGCTTTTAGACTTAGACCCAGAATTGATGCTTCCTACCTTAATATTGGAGCATACAAGCTTACCAGTAAAGGTTCTCTTTTTTGGAGCTTTACTTTCTGCCATAATGAGTACGGCAAGCGCTGCCCTTTTGGCACCTGCCTCTGTCTTAAGCGAAAACCTTATAAAGCCTTATATCAAAAATATTTCCGACAAAGGCTTTTTGTGGCTTACTCGCCTTTGTGTTGTTTTTGTCTCCCTTGTTTCTTTAATCTTTGCCCTTTCTGGAGAATCTATATACCATCTTGTCGGTAGTTCTTCAGCATTAAGCCTTGTTTCTCTCTTTATGCCCTTGGTGGCTGGTTTGTATTTCAAAGCTTCTAATTCTACCGCGGCTATAATTTCAATGCTTTCTGGCTTCCTTAGTTGGGCTATATTGGAGTATTTATTTCATAATGAGTTTGCTCTTTTAGTGGGGCTTTCCTTTAGTGCTCTTTCCTATATACTTGTTAATTGGGCATGGAGAAAATAAAAAAGCTCATAGAAGTGGGCAAACTCCTTTACATGGAAGGTTTGGTAGATGCAAGGGCTGGTAATCTTTCCTGCAGGTGTGGTAATAGTTTAATAATTACAAGGAAAGGAAGCCACTTGGGAAGATTAAGAGAAGAGGATTTTATAAAGCTTCCTTTATTTGATAGCCATATTTTGGAAGAAAGAGCT
>CALLAD010000117.1 GCA_938002625.1 uncultured Aquificaceae bacterium | reverse complement strand
AAACTAATCCAAAACATTTTTCAAAACCCTATAAGTCTTACTTGCTGGGAGCCCCATAACCGTGTAAAAATCTCCCTTAATTTTCTCTACAAACTTTGCACCTATTCCCTGAATGGCATAAGCCCCTGCCTTATCCATGGGTTCCCCTGTTTCCACGTATTCCTCTATTTCTTCTTTACTTATCCTTCTAAACTTTACCCATGCTATGTCATGAAAGCTTACTTTCCCTTTTGGAGATATAACACAAACGCCCGTTATAACCTTATGCCACCTTCCCGAAAGACTACCAAGCATACTTATAGCAGATTCTTTGTCCTTTGGCTTTCCTAAAATATTTTTGCCTAAGACTACCAAAGTATCCGCCCCTATAACCACGGCAAATTTATAATCCTTCCAAACGGTAAAAGCTTTTTTGAAGGCAAGCCTTCTTGCAACAAGTAAAGGATTTCCCGTATAGCTTTCCTCTACATAGGAAGGTATCACGAGGAATTTAAAACCAAGCATGCTAAGTATTTGCACCCTCCTTTTAGACTCGGAGGCGAGAATCAGTAATCTCATTTTTCTTAACTATATTATTTTACCTAATTTTCTTGCGTATAAAACTAACAAAAAGGTCAATAAAAACATGAAAAATTTCGGAAGCTATCACACCCAGGGCAAAATAAAAAACCTCTTCCCTTTGCGCTAAATTGGAAAACATCTCAAAAGGGTCAAAATTCAAAAGGATGTTTTCAATCTCTGGTAAATACTTTGAAGATATGCCAAGGAGAACAAAGTAGAAAAATATAAAAAGGAGCATCAAGTAGGAAAATCTAAGGAAGCTGCCAATCAAAGGAACATGGGATAATCCCCTATGCTTTGAAAGAAGCTGATAGGGTCTCCATATAAATTTTAGTTTCTTCCATCTTTTGGAAGGTTTGGAACTTGGTAAGTCAAGGTCTGGAGATAAAAAGAAGGTGCCGAATAAATATCCTATGGTAAAGGGTATGAAAAATTCTTTTGGAACATAATATAGGCAAGCAGGAAGAGCTATTAGATTGACAAAATCGTGTGTTCTTCCAAGAGCCATTTACTCCTCCACATCTACAAGATAGAGAACTTTTGGCTTGGTTCTGTATACCTTATAGGCTATTCTTCTTGCCTTTTTTGGCAATTCCATGAGCTTGCCGTTTATAACACTATCCCAAGAAAGTATGCGATAATCCTTAGCCTTTAGATGTAAAAAGTCCAAGCTACCATAACTTATAAGAAGGTCTAAAGGCTCGGACATAAAAATGGGCTCTGGGAATCCCTCACCAAAGGGTTCCAAATCCCTTAGGACTGCGTATAATCCCTCATTTAGCCAAGTAGTTGGAAGCTCCATGTCTATGTATAGATTGTTATCCTTTATAGAAACTTCCTCAAAAACAGACCTTGCAAGTTTTTCAAATTCTCGTATTTTGTTGTTTTCTATGGTAAACCCTGCTGCCGAAGAGTGACCCCCCCACTTTAAGAATAGCCAAGAAATTTTCTTAAGAGGAGCATAAATATCCATCCCATCCACACCCCTTACGGAGGCTGTTGAATAATCCTTGGCTATGGACATAACAACCACTGGCTTTAAGAATAGATTTGATAATTTTCCTGCTACAATACCAGCAACACCACCAGCCCACTCTTCCAACTTTACGATGATAAGACTATCTTTTAATTGGTCTTTTGCTTGGTTCAATGCTTCTTCAAAGGCTTTTTGGCTTAAGCTTCTTCTGTGTTTGTTCAATTCCTCAATTTTATTCACCAAAAGGCTTGCTCTCTTTTCATCTTTTTCCAAGAGAAGTTTTAAAGCCAAGCTGGGTTTTGCTATTCTACCTGGGGCGTTCAACCTTGGCACAAGAGAAAAGGCTATATCCCTTGTTGTAACTTCCCTTCTTATGCCAGCCTTTTCCATAAGCTCCCTTATACCAGGTGCGGGAAAGCTACCATGTAGTATATGGTTAAGCAGATGCATACCCTTTGAAACTATTATTCTATTGGTAAAATTCATAGGCATAACGTCAGCCACGGTTCCAAGGCAAGCAAGATGCAAATAGTAGCGTACATCCACATCAAGGTTTAGGTTTTTCTTTAAAAGAGAAGCTACATAAAAGATAAGTCCAGCGGAAGAAATCTCTTTTAAATCCTTTATTAATGCTTGATCTATTTTAGGGTTTACTATTATGGAGGGTGGTAGGGTATTTTCTGGATTATGGTGGTCAAAAACTATGGCAGGAATAGTTGCATTACTTAGCTCTTCTATGGCAGTGGTTCCGTTATCTATGGTTATGAGAAGGTCTGCGTAAGAGTTTAGCTTAGCAATAAGCTCCTTTGTGAGCCCATATCCTTTTTTTCTTGATGGTAGCAAAGGAACAACCTTAGCACCCGCATTTTTAAGGAGGTCATAGAGCATGGCTGTTCCCGTTATACCATCTACATCATAATCTCCAAAAAGAACTATTCTTTTACCCTTTAATACGTATTCGCTTATTAGTTCAACGGCAAACTGGATGTTGGGAATGTTATATGGTGGTGTTAGGTTTTTAAGCTTATTGTCTAAGGCCTCGTGGCTCACTCCTCTGTTAGCAAGAAGTTGGGCTTTTATATACCCAAGTTTAGATAAATTCTCCTCGCTGGGGCTTACTATCTGACTAAGCAGTACCCATTCTTTTCCAGATATGCCTTTCATACAGTCTTTAAGCTCAAAAATTCTTCACACCATTTGGTTATATTCCCTGCTCCCATGAATAAAATTACACTGTTTTCCTGAAGGGATTCTTCTAAAGCCTCAAAAAGGTCTTCTTTTGTGGGGCAAAAGGCACAATTAAGCCTTCTTGCCATTTCCTGAGAGCTTACACCATAGATATTTTCCTCGCTTGCTGGATAAATATCGGTAATGAAGCATACATCGGCTTCTTTTAGGGCTTGGATAAAGTCTTCAAATAGGTAATAGGTTCTTGAATACCTATGGGGTTGGAAGGCTAAAAACACTTTCTTATCGGGGTACATTTCTTTAATTGTGCTAAGAACAGCCTTTATTTCCGTTGGATGATGTCCATAATCATCGTATACTGGTATCTTATCCTTGTAGTATCCCTTCAATTCAAGTCTTCTTTCCGCATTCCTAAAGCTTTCAAGGGCCTCTTTTATTTTTTCAAAGGAAATTCCAGCAGAAAAACATAGACTAATACAAGCTAATGCGTTGTATACGTTGTGCCTTCCCGGTACACCTAAATGAATTTCACCCAGCTTATCTTCTTTGTGCCAAACTTCAAAAATATACCTACCATCTATAAGTCTTAGATTCTTTGCTTTGAAAATTGCCTCTTTTTCTACTGCGTAATCTATTACCTTTCTATGAGCTTTTTCTTTTATATACCTACAGCTCTCATCATCGGCGTTTAAGACAACAAAACCATAGAAGGGTACGGCGTTTGCAAATTTTAAAAAGGCTTCTCTTACCCTTTCAAAGTCTTTGTAAAAGTCTAAATGCTCCTTGTCTATGTTGGTTATAACAGCCACCGTTGGGAAGAGATTAAGAAAGCTTCCATCGCTTTCATCAGCTTCGGATATTATAAGCTTGTCTTTTCCAAGCTTTGCATTAGAACCAAGACTTTTAAGCACTCCACCTATCAAAACAGTGGGATCGTAGCCAGCCAAATGAAAGGTATGGGCTATCATGGATGTGGTTGTTGTTTTGCCATGAGATCCGCAGACGGCTATGCCTTCCCAAAGTTTAAAAAGCTCCGCCAACATTTCTCCCCTTGGTATTACTGGTATGCCAAGCTCTTTCGCCTTTTTTATCTCTGGATTATCCTGAGAAACGGCAGAGGAATAAACCAAAACTTGGGCATCTCCTAAGTTTTCTTCCCTGTGACCTATGAAAACCTTGGCACCCTTTTTTCTTAAGAGTTCTATATTTTTGTTTTCCTTTAGATCAGAGCCAGACACTTCATAGCCCATTTCAAGGAGCACTTGGGCTATTCCGCTCATACCTATTCCGCCTATACCCACAAAGTGGAATTTTTTAACTTTTTCCCTAAGCATTGAAGTATATTATAAATCCAGTGTCCGTAGCTCAGCTGGATAGAGCGTGGGTCTCCGGAACCCAAGGTCGGGGGTTCAAGTCCCCCCGGACACGCTATACACCCTTCAAGGTTGTTGGCTACGGAGCTTATGCCATTACTTCATAAGGTAATAGAGCATAAAGGGATAGGAAAAGCCCTGAAAATCTTCTTCCATCAATCTTCTTAAAATTCCCCTTCTCTCTTCCATATAAAATACCCTTGCTTGTGGTACTCCAGCCATCTGTCTTGCTTTATTTATAGCATCCTGTAAATTTCCTAATTCATCTACAAGGCCTAACTCCTTTGCTATTTTTCCAGTAAAGACCCTACCATCGGCTATCTCTCTAAGCTTTTCCTCTGGAATTTTTTTGGATCTGTATTTTAAAATGGCCTGAAGGAATTGCTCATAGGCATCCTTTATAGTATTCTGTAAGTATTCCTTTTCTTCTGGAGATAGTTCCCTAAAGGGAGAGAGGGTATCTTTAAACTTACCCGTCTTTATGGAAGTAGTTTTTATACCAAGTTTTTCAAGTAAGTCTTTAACCTCTGTATGCTGTACTATAACGCCTATGCTGCCTGTTATGGTGCCAGGGTTTGCAAAGATTAAATCGGCAGGCGCCGATATGTAATAACCACCCGATGCAGCAACATTTCCCATGGAAACAATTAAAGGCTTTCCAGAGGTTTTGAAATCTTCAAGGGCTCTGTATATTTCTTGGGAAGCCCCCACCGAGCCACCTGGACTGTCAACCCTCAAAACAAGGGCCTTTACGCTGTTATCTTCCTTAGCCCTCTGTATCCTTTCTACAATTCTATCGGGTTCTATTATTGCACCCCTTATCTTTATAACCGCCACACGGTCACCTACTGGTAATCGGGCAAGAAGGGAGGTCAATATACCAAGCACTATTAATACTATAACAAAAAGCGATATTCTTTTAAACCACTTTCTCATGCCTTTTCTCTTTTAAAAACCATAAAAAGAGCATTATTGAGAAAAACATCATACCTATAGCTACCAACTGGTTCCATGTAAGGCCTATGGGCTCAATTGGTGGCGTAACACCCCTAAAAAACTCAAGGAAAAACCTAAGTAAGCCATACAGAAAAGTGTAAGAAGAGAAAACAAAACCATCAAAGGGCTTTTTCTTATAGGCTAATAATAGTAGTATAAATACAAAGGTAAGTCCCAAAAACTCCATAAGCTGTGTAGGATATAAGGGCATATAGGGAGGGGCTACAGCACCAGGTGGAAAGACTACGTAAAAAAAGGGAAATTTGTCGGAAAAATAAATTCCAGGTAAATTGCCATCATCAATTGGGAAAGGTCTTCCATAACAACATCCAGCGGAAGTGCATCCAAGCCTGCCTATGGCATGGGCTATACTTAATCCAACCACCGAAATATCCGCTACTTTCCAGATGGGAAGCTTATATTTAAAAACACCTATAAGGGCACCCACAAAACCACCAAGAAACCCCCCAAAAAAATCCATACCCCCATTCCATATGGAGACTATATCCCTTAAACCCTCTATCTGTTCTGGATGTTCTATAAGGTAAGAAATTCTTCCGCCCACTATGCCAAGCAAAAGAGCAAGGAGAAAGCTATTCTCTACATGCGTAGGGTTTAGTCCCTCCTTCTTTGTCAACTTGATTATAAGCCAGTAGGCTAAAAAGGCACCAAGGGCAACAAGCACGCCATACGCATAAATCTTTAGACCAAATACTTCAAAAAGTACTGGAAACATAATGCCTAAAATTTTATACTATCAACGGTAAGAATAAAGTTCATGTTTTCCCCCTCTATTTTTATAGCCCTTGCATAGCCTTCCCTTGACCAATCAAGATAATTAAGGGTTATTACCTTAGCCCTTTCCTTATTGTATACTTCTACAAGGTTCAACCTACCATCCTTGAATACATACCTTAGCTTAAAAGACCCCTCCTCTCTCTCAAAGGCTACCCCACCAAGAGAGCATAAAGCCTTTTCATCACCTTTAAGTACTTTGCCGAAAAGTAAGCCATCTATGCCCACTGGAAGGTCAAAGCATATGCCACCAACACAAAGATTATCAAGGTTTATATCCATATTTTTTCTTTCGTCTCTTATCGTAAACCTTCCATCTTCCTTTTTTACCCGCAGGGGAATTCTAAGAAAACCTTGCCTTAGGGATAGGGATGCTGTATAGGAGTTGGGTACAAAATATTGGGAGTAATACCTTTTTACCTTCTCTCCCTCTGGACATACCATAGGGGCGCAAGCACTAAGAAAAAGCAAAGAAAGTAAAAGAAGGTGAGCTTTTTTCCTCATAATAGGGTATTATATCCTAAAGTCTTGCTTCCTTTATGTTTTTTCTCCTAAATAGTCCATCGTTAACATCAAAAAAAGCCTTTTGAAGCTCTATAAGCTGAGCTATGCCTTCCAGTGCTAAGCTTAGCATCTTATCAAAATCTTCTCTTGTAAAAGAATGTTCTTCTCCCAAGGCTTGAATTTCTGAAATTCTTCCAGAACCAGTGGCCACTACGTTAAGGTCTACCTCTGCCTCAGAATCTTCTTCAAAGTTAAGATCAAGGAGTATATTACCCTTTACCATACCAACACTAACGGCAGCAACAAAATCCTTTATGGGTGTAGATGTTATTATTCCATCCTCGTAAAGCTTTATTACCGCATCGGCAAGGGCCACAAAGGCTCCAGTTATAGAGGCTGTTCTCGTACCACCATCCGCCTGAATAACGTCACAATCTATCCAAAAAGTTCTTTCTCCCACCTTTGTAAGATCCAAAGCAGTTCTCATCGCCCTTCCTATCATTCTTTGAATCTCATGGGTTCTTCCACTTATTCTTCCCTGTACAGATTCCCTTATATTCCTTGTATGGGTGGATCTTGGAAGCATGGAATACTCAGCGGTTATCCAACCTTGACCCTTACCCTTTAAAAAAGGAGGTACTCCATCCTGTATAGAAACAGTGCATATAACCTTTGTGTTTCCAAATTCTACAAGGACGGAGCCCTCGGGATGCTTAAGGTAATCCCTAACTATTCTAATGGGCCTTAGTTCTCCAGCCTTTCTTCCATCAGACCTCAAACCTTAGCTCCCAAAGCCTTTGCCTTTTCAACAACTTCCTCTATAGTTCCAACCATATAGAAGGCCATTTCGGGTAGGTGGTCATACTTACCCGTTAAAATTTCCTTAAAGCTTCTTATGTTATCCTCAAGTCTTACATACTTTCCAGGCATACCAGTGAACTGTTCTGCCACATGGAAGGGTTGGGCAAGGAACCTCTGAATTCTCCTTGCTCTGTTA
>CALLAD010000116.1 GCA_938002625.1 uncultured Aquificaceae bacterium | reverse complement strand
TTCATCTTTGTATATAACCTTTATAGTTCTTTCATTTATGGCTACTACAAAGAGTTTTTCCTTTATTTCCAATTCAACAAGGAACATGTTTTTACTGATTGGGATTACATTTTTTAACTTTATATGGGAATCTTTTCCATTCCTCATCCATTTAAACTTTTGAATGAAAGGAAGAAGGTAGGGTAGAATAATAAGTATAAGAAGGATTACTATAGCAAGCGAGACCAATACTCTTAATAAGCTAAGGAACAGATCATTCATGTAGTTTGCACCACAAATTCAGTAAAGTATATATTTCTAACACCACCTTCAATAAGTATTGTGTTTATCCTTTTTATAAGCTCAAGTCTAAGATTCTCCCTTCCCTCTGGGGTTTTTACAAAGGTTGATGTCTTGCTGCTTATCACATCAATGACCGCATCTTTTATAATAGGAAGCCTTTTTTCTACTTCCTGACGAACCTTTTGGTCGGATAGTTCTAAAGTTATAGAAACTCTCGCGTATGCATCCACCTCTTTGTCTGCCAAATTTAGGGTAAAAGTCCCAAGGTCCATCATAATCCCTACTTGTGAGGAGAGATGCTTAGTTTCTTCTTTTTTATCCTTTTTTGAGAATAGGAAAAAGTAAGATGCACCTCCTCCAATAACAAGGATTAATGGCAGCACTATGAGGAGTATCCTTTTAAATCCGCCCTTTTTTTCCTCCCTTGCTTCTTTAGCTTCCTCGGCCATAGGTTAATTATATACCACTTATATTCATAACCCTTCCAAACAGTACAGGCTATCCTTCCTAAACTCTTCCCTTTCAAAGGGATAATCGGATCTGTGGTGTACTCCCCTGCTTTCTTTTCTCCATAGGGCGCGGCTTATGGTGGCAAGGGCTACAAGGCTAATATCAAAAAGCTGCCTGTTTTCTATGGTTGGTTCCCAATCTCTCCAATTTTCAAGCCATTCCTTTAGCCTTTTCAATGCCCTTTTTAAATCTTCTTCCTTTCTCTCAAGGCTACAATATTCCCACATTAACCTTCTTAAGTCCTCAAAAGTGTAGGAAGGCATAGCTTTACCTTCTCTATGATGGGAAAAATTGTTTTCCGAAGGTTTAAGGAAGTTTATATCGTGGTATATGCGATAAGCTGCTCTGTATCCAAAAACTAAACCCTCAAGGAGAGAGTTGGAGGCTAAGCGGTTTGCCCCGTGTACGCCCGTACATGCACACTCACCCACCGCATAAAGCCCAGTAAAGGTGGTTCTTCCGTATGCATCAACCTCTACGCCGCCTATGAAGTAATGGGCTGCCGGTGTTATGGGAATTGGTTCCCTTTTTGGATCATAACCCCTTTCCCTTAGCAAGCTGTATATGGTAGGAAACCTTTCCTCAAGTCTTATGCCCTTTTCTTCCAATTTTCTTAAGTCAATAAAAACCTCTTGTCCTTCCTTTAGCTTTTTGTATATGGCTCTTGCCACCGTGTCCCTTGGTTGAAGTTCATCCACAAATCTTTCTCCCTTCTGGTCTACAATTGTGGCACCCTCTCCCCTTACCGCCTCGGATATTAGGATGTTTGTATCCTTTACCACCGTGGGATGAAACTGTACAAATTCTGGGTTTATAAGGTTAATACCCTTCCTTAAGGCTATTCCAAGGGCATCTCCCCTTACTTTTGTGGGATTGGAAGTTTTTAGAAAAATGCTTGCAGCACCACCCGTGGCAAGCACAAGGGCACCTGTTCTTATAAACTTCAAGCCATTGTCATAGTAAATAACCCCCTCTACCTTATCCTCCCCCAAGATTTCTTGCAATTCTCCCATCAAAACTCTTATGCCCAAAGCCTTTGCCCTTTCCCACAGAGCTTGGTATATTGCCCTACCCGTATAGTCTTTAACCTTAAAGACCCTTGGGAAGGAATGACCCCCCTCTATTGTGGTTTCTTCGTCAAATTCCACTCCCCACCTTTTAAGGTCTGCTAATCTTTGGATCCCTTCATCTACCAGTATTCTTAAAGTGTCTTCCTTACAAAGCCCCCTTCCAGCCCTTTGGGTATCCAACATATGAAGATAAGCACTATCCCTTGGGTCAAGGGCGCAGGCTATTCCACCTTGCGAGTAGTAGGTATTTCCTATACCCCTCGTGAGTATTACTGGATTTATGCCAAGCTCCTTTAAAACAAGGGCTGTGGTAAGCCCACCTATACCACTGCCGCAAACAAGAACTTCTGCTTTTTCCGTAGGCAGCTTTGAAGTGTTAAAGCTTAGAAGATACACCATACCTTTTATATATGTCCACTATAAGCTTTGCCAACCTTTTTGGATCGTGCCTTACAAAATCTTCCTTTTCACCTATAAGGTCCTCCGCATATACTTCTATTCCTTCCTTTGCTATTCTCGCCACGTCTGGAATTACAGGCTCTTGCCCCTGTTCTATGTACCTTCTTAATACTTGGTCCGATGGCATTTTAGTGTTTACTATGGCAACGTCTATTCTGTCTATGCCTGTTATTTCCCTAAAGGCTTTTATATGATCGTAAGCCGTATAGTCATCAGTTTCTCCTGGTTGGGTCATGGCGTTGACAATGAACACCCTTATGGCAGAAGCTGTTAATACGGCTTCCCTTATATCCTTTATAAGAAGATTGGGAATTATGCTGGTGTATAAACTACCTGGACCAAAAACTATTACATCTGCGCCTTGTATCTTTGCAATGGCATCTATGGGAGCCTTTGCATCTTCTGGCTCTATCCATATTTTCTCTATTTTTGATTTTCCTTTCTTACCATATTCTGTTATATCCTCTTCACCGCATACCTTTTCTTCATCGCTAAACTTTGCACATAGTTGGACGTTTTCAAGGGTTGCTGGTATAATTTCCCCCTTTGTCCTCAATATTTGGGATGCTATGTTTATGGCTTGCATAAAGCTTCCCGTTATTTCCGTAAGGGCCACTAAAAATAGGTTTCCAAAGGCATGGCCATTAAGCTCCCCACCCCTAAATCTAAATTGGAATAGGTCCCTTATGATATCCTCGCTTTCCGATAGGGCTACTATGCAATTTCTTATATCGCCTGGAGCTGGAAGGTTGTAGTCTTTCCTTAGCCTTCCAGTGCTGCCACCACTATCCGCCACTGTTACTATAGCAGAAAGCTCCTCTATTTCCTTGCCTACCTCTTCCTTTAATCCCCTCAGAAGGCTTGAAAGCCCTGTTCCTCCTCCTATTGCCACCAATTTCATGAAAACCTCCTTGAAAATTTTTAGGGCTTAGAATATTTTAAACCATTATGGTTAAATTAAATCTTAAGGAAATCCTCAAAACTAAAAAACATTTTTCGCAGAGTTATACCTTTAGGCCAGAAGATGTAAAGCTTCCACCAG
>CALLAD010000115.1 GCA_938002625.1 uncultured Aquificaceae bacterium | reverse complement strand
AAGAGTGAGCCAGAGAGGGTATCCGAGCCTCTGGTTGGAACAAGCTTGGGTATCCAAGGCAGTAGCCTAAATCTCTGGCGAGTTCTCAAGGTAGTGGTGTTGACGGCACTCTCTCCTGGGGCATCCTTAAGGGATGTCTCTATCCTGAAGAAGATACTTCTTCGGGGTAAGTGGGGAGACCCTTTACGGGCACAGTTCCTGCTCTGTGGGACAGGGGCGTAGCCTATGAGTAGTCGTAGGCTATTTGGGAGTACCCTGATAAAAGATTACTACGCCATACTTGGTATAAGCAGGAATGCCACAAAGGAAGAGATAAAAAGGGCTTATAGAAGATTAGCCAAGGAATGGCATCCTGACGTAAACCCAGATCCAAAGGCTAAGGAACACTTTCAGGAAATAAACGAGGCCTATTATGTGCTTTCCGATGATGAGAAAAGACAAGAATATGATCGCATTCTTCTTACCGGAGACGAAAAAAGCTATAGAGATTTTATGGAGTATATACAAGACTTTCTTGAAAGCATATGGCAGGGTATGAGAAGAGCTCCTAAGCCAAAGAGGGGACAGGATATAAGGCTTAAAGTGGAGCTTAGCCTTGAAGAAGCGGCTTTTGGTGGAGAGAAAGAAATAGAGTACGAAAGATGGATAGATTGTCCAGAGTGTAATGGCAAAGGCTATGCGGGCCATATGGAAAAGGTTATATGTTCTTCTTGTGGAGGAACGGGTAGAAGAGTAAGTGGTATTTTTAACTTTCCAAGACCTTGCTCCGTGTGTAAGGGAAGAGGGTATATAATAAAAAACCTTTGCCCAGCCTGCGGCGGAAGGGGAAGGGTGGCAAAGAAAAGCAAGATAAAAATTACCATACCACGGGGGACTGATGAGGGAGATATTCTAAAAGTGTCGGGATTTGGACATACGGGAGAAAGGGGAGGAGAAGCTGGAGATCTTTATTTGAGGGTTGTACTAAAAGCCCATGAAGTTTTTAAAAAGGTAGGCAAGGATTTGTATATGGAGAAGTTTATTTCTTTTCCTATGGCGGTATTGGGTGGGTCTATAAAGGTTAAGGGTCTGGATGGTGAGCACATAGAAGTATTTGTCCAACCAGGTACGGAATGTGGTTCAAGCAAAACTATTTTGGGGAAGGGTTTTCCATCTCCCACTGGGCCAGGGAACCTTATAATAACTTTCCGAATAGATGTACCAAAGAATATAAATTCTAACGTAAAGAGCCTTTTGGAGAAATTGGCAAAGGAGCTTGGGGACGAGGGAGTAGAAACAAAAAATGGCTTGGTGGAAAGGATAAAAAATATTCTACCTTTTAGATAACCTTTTTATTTCAAGATAATCTCCTATGCCTAATCTGTACCAAAGAATCTTCAAAAGCTCAAGAAATACCATGGCTGTAGTTTGTGCATCATCCATAGCTCTGTGAACTCTGTTATACTCTATTCCAAAATAGTTGGCAAGGTCTGCAAGAGAGTATCTTTTTAGGTTTGGGAGTAAGTTTTTTGCTAAGCTAAGAGTACATATATGCGGTGGTCTAAATCTTTTGCCATACAGCCTCCTGTAGTACTTATCTATAAAGGCTATATCTTTCTCCACCTTGTGAGCAACCAATATGCTATCTCTCATAAACTTTAAAAACTCAGGCATAACCTCCTCTATTTTGGGCTTTCCTACAAGCATAGCATTGGTTATGCCCGTAAGCTCTGTGATTCCCTTTGGCAAAAAATAACCGGGGTTTACAAGAGTTGAAAATTTATCGGTTATTACACCACCCTCCACTTTCACGCAGGCTATCTCTATAATATCAGCCTTTGAAGGATCAAAGCCAGTGGCTTCTATGTCTATACTAATAAAGGTACTCTCAAGTAGAAGATCTTTCATTATGGTATCTCCTTTACCTTTGGACCTTCTTCTCTTTTTAAAAATTTAGGATCCACTATGCCCTCAAGCTCGTCTTCTTCTGTAGGATTAGCGTTTCCTGTACATATACCTTCTGTACCACTAACAAAAAGCATAGGATTTGGGCAGTTTACTAAAACAACACCCTCTGGAATAGGGAAATAGGAATCTGGATACATATAGCTCGCAACGGACATATAATCTATCCATATGGGCAAAGCTACCTTTGCCCCAGACATGCCTTTCCCCATAGTCCTCTTTATATCAAAACCTACCCATACACCAGCCACTATGTCTGGAGAAAAACCCACAAACCAAGCATCCATAAAATCGTTAGTTGTACCTGTTTTACCCGCTACTATTCTTTGTAGGGAGCGTGCGGCAACTCCAGTTCCTTCGGTGACAACAGCCCTTAGCATATCTACAAGGACCCTTGTTTCTTGAGGAGGAAGAACCTGCTCACACTTTGGAGAATTCTCTTCAAGGATTGAGCCATCTGGTGCCACTATTTTCCTTATAAAGTATGGCTTACACTTCATGCCAAGATTGGCAAAGGCTTGAAAGGCAGAAGTAAGCTCAAGGGGAGTAACCTCTATACTGCCAAGAGCCATAGAGTAATAGGGCTTTAGTTCAATATCTAAGAGTCTACCTATTTCTATTGGTGTATCAAAGCCGATGTCTGCCAACAAATTTACAGTCGCAGTGTTTACACTTTTTGCAAGGGCTGTTCTAAGATTTATGGGGCCATATTCCGCTCCTTCGTAATTCTTGGGAGTCCAATCCTTTCCAGTAGATGGGTCATAAAAGCTTCTTGGGGAGGCATCTATGATACTTGCCTGAGTATATCCTTTCATGAGGGCGGCAAGATATATTATTGGTTTTATAGCAGACCCAGGTTGACGCTTGGCGTATACAGCTCTATTATAAGGACTTCTAAGATATGAATAACCACCAACCATGGCTTTTATAGCTCCAGTTTTTACTTCAAGACTTACCAAAGCACCGTTTAAGTCGGGTAGCACCTCTAAACTTAAGCTTTTGCTCTTCCTTTCTTGATAGAATCTTACAAGTACATAGTCACCAACTTCCACACGTAAACCGGGATTGTCCACTTCATACTCTTTTTCCTTTAGCTCAATCAAGAGGTTTCTATTACTGACTTTTAAAACTTTACCTATATAAACCTTTCCAGCTTTTTCCTCAATTTTTTGTTCTTTATATTTCTTTTCTAACTCGTAAGGATCTTCAGGAAGAAAGGGTATCCCATTGGCTTTAGCTACCCTCTCAATCCCTCTTTTTAAAACCCTTTTTGCATGTTCTTGAAGGTCTTTATCCACAGTAGTGTAAACTTTATAGCCACCTGCTAAAATTACTTCTCCATATTTATCTATAAGGTAACCCTTTAAGTAATCAAGAAAATAATCCATTCCATATTCTCTATTCTCAAGTTTTACTTTTATGGGCTTTTCTATTAATCTGTTATATTCCTCCTCTTTTATGTACCCATCTTCGTACATGCGCGCAAGAACATAGTTTCTTCTTTCTTTTACCTTTTCTGGGTTTCTAAAGGGGTTATACCTGGTGGGTGCCTTTGGAAGACCAGCCAATATGGCGGCTTCATCTATTGTAAGATCTTTAACAGACTTTCCAAAATATATCCTTGAAGCTGCTTCTACGCCATAGGCTCCTTGACCTAAGTATATATAATTAAGGTACATCTCTAAGATTTGGTCCTTTGTAAAATGCCTTTCAATCTTTATGGCCAAGATAGCTTCTTTTATCTTTCTTTTTATACTCCTATCCGGTGTAAGAAAAAGGTTTCTTGCTAACTGCTGGGTTATAGTGGAAGCTCCCTGTTTTATGCCGCCGTGCTTTATATTGGCAAGCATAGCCCTTCCAATGGCGACAAAATCAATACCTATGTGCTTATAAAAGTTCCTGTCTTCTGCCGAAATAAAGGCTTGCCTTACATGAACTGGAATTTCATTTAATGGCACGTAATACCTTCTTTGTATTGCCACATCTCCAAAAGGTCTATCTTTGGCATCGTATACTATCGTGGCAACGGGGGGACTCCACCTTTTTAATGTTTCCGCGGAAGGCAAATCCATAGAAAAAGCCATTATGAGGAGTAAAAAGGATAAGAACAGAAGACCAGAAAATCCTAATAATAGAAGGATAGCTTTCCTCACTGTAAAATATAATTATAAACCTTTGGAAAAGAAACGGTCATACCACACCTGCGGGACCTAGCCTTTAAGTTACAGAAATAACGTATCAATTATTCTGAAATTATTAAATGCTAAATAAATTCCTATTTAAATGTGATAAAAATCATAAATTTTTAAAGTTCTTATAAAATAGTATGACAATTTTCATATTTTTTTGATTTTCTGCAAAAAGTTTTTAAGTAAATAGAAATATATTGAAAACAGCATACTCTTGACACAAAAATTTAAAAAAAGTAGAATGAATTACAAAACCTTTTAAAGGAGGTAAGGCATGATTACAAAAGAAAAGTTGGAAAACTATTGGCGAGAAAATCGCAAACTCCTGATAAGTGTTTTGCTGATTTGGGCTCTTGTATCTTACGGCGCAGCCTTAATATCTGGTGTTTTAAACAAAATAGTTATTTTTGGTTTCCCACTTGGTTATTATA
>CALLAD010000114.1 GCA_938002625.1 uncultured Aquificaceae bacterium | reverse complement strand
TCCAGCACCAGATATAATAAGGTCTGCACCAGCTTCCACTGCGTCTGCAACCACTCTTCCATAATCGGTTATGGCGCAAAGAATATTTACTCCTATGGCTCCCTTTCCTTCGGAAATTCTCTTGGCTTCTTGGATTATTTTGGTTAAAGCTTCTTTGCTATGGGCATAAATGGAGCCTATGGGTCTTCCAAACTTATCCCTTTTTACAAGCTCTGGATACCTATAGCCAGTGCCTACGGCGGATACAACACCAACCGCTCCCTCCTTGGCAACGGCTCCAGCCAGCTTTTCCCAGGATATACCAACCCCCATGCCACCTTGGATTATAGGTATTGGCACAATTTTGTTTCTAAGTTTTAATGGCCTCAAAGACATTCATTACCTCCTTGTTTAAAGTTTAAATATAGGTTATATGAAAAGCTGGGCAAGTTAAGTTATTTCTTCCTCGGGTAGTTCATTAAAGGAGTTAATTATTTCATTCCACGTATTTTTTTCCAAGCAATTATAAATCTTATAAATAGGAGGTTGAGACTCTCTCAAAAGCTCGCGCAGATATCTTTCTTGGTTTTCTGTGGGAGGGTCTGTATGATACTTTGTATACACGTTTATAAGGGATGAAACTTCTTTTTTGGTCATAAGCCCTTTATTTAGGGCGTGCTCTAAAAGCTCCGATATGTTCAAGTTTTCACAAAGCTTTGATATGTATTCTCCATGTATATAATCTCTTATTCTTTCGTACAGGAAGCCAGTGATAATAACATCCTTGGCGTTGTACTGGGCAATTTTCTCATACTCTTTTTTAATAAATAACTCCCTAACCTTAGAACCGTCCATATCATCTTTATTGAAAGGAATGTTTAACTTCCTTGCTATAAAAGCAAGAGAAAAGTTTTCCTTTCCTACCCTTAAATCCTCCTTTAGGTCAATATGTTCCGAAAATAAAAAGGAGAAGAAATTTTCTGGTTTTAATTGGTGAATTATGGTTCTCAACCTTATAAAATCTCTATCAAAGTTTTTACCATGAAAGCTAATGAATTTACTTACATCCTTTATCTCGCTCCAAAATCTTTCTATTAATTCCCTTTCCGCCTCTAAAAGATTTGTTTTAATACTTATTGGGTGGTATGATACCTGAATATCATGTTCAAATTTAGTACGCTCTTTTTGATTTTCCTCCTCTGATAGATAAAAAACTTTTACCCTCTTTTCTTTTAGATAATAAAGGGCAAAGGATATTATGTAGGATACATAGGGATTTATGGATAGGTCTCTTATAAACTTTTCCTTAGATTGATAATCTTTTCTCTTTTCAAGGTATTCTATGTCTTTTTCGTCCAATTCTTCAACGGGGCAATAGGTTTCTATATCAAATACTACAATTTTTTCCACGGCTCTCCCCTAAGAGCATTATACCATAAGCGTTTTAGACTTTTTTATTTAGAATAGCCCTGCAGTATGAGAGGACAAAAGCTTTCTTTTTCTTCTTACAAAATCCCTAACACCTTCAACATCCCTTGTATTTAGTACCAATTCTGGTATGGCCCATCCCCTTCTGGCAAGGCCTACGCCAAGCTCTATATAGCTTAGGTGTTTTACCGAATGGGCATCGGTCACAATGGCTATCATAACTCCCATTTCCATGCATTTTCTTATGTTTTCTGGAGAGAGGTCTGCTCTGTAGGTGTTTAGCTCAAGGGCTGTGCCCGTTTCTTTTGCTGTTTTTATTATCTTTTCCATGTCCAAGGGATATCCTTCCCTTGTGCCATAAGCCTTTCCCGTTGGATGACCTATTAGGTTTACGTACGGGCTTTCCATAGCCTTTAGTATTCTGTAGGTGTTGTCCTGATTAAACCTTGAATGTATGGAAGCTACCACAAAATCAAACTCTTCCAAAAGTTCATCGGGAAGGTCAAGGCTTCCATCGGGTAGTATATCCACCTCGCAGCCCTTGAGTATATAAAAGCCCCTTGGGTTATAGTATTGATTAAGCCTCTCTATGAGCTTAAACTGTTCCCTGTATCTTGATGGGTCAAGGCCATTGGCTACCCTTGCCGATTGGGAATGGTCTCCTATTACCATGTATTGGTATCCCTTTTGATAGCAAGCTTCTGCCATTTCTTCTAAGGAGTTTAGGCCATCGCTCCAGTTGGAATGCATATGAAAGTCTCCCTTTATGTCCTTTAGTTCTACAAGCCTTGGCAATTTTCTTTCCATGGCCAATTCTATCTCGCCCGTGTTTTCCCTCAATTCTGGTGGTATCCAATCCATGCCCAAGAGGTTGTATACTTCCTCTTCCGTAGATCCCCCTATGTATTCCTCCGTGCCAGCCTTGAAAACTCCATACTCGCTAAGCTTTAAACCCATTGCTTTTGCAATATCTCTTATCCTTACGTTATGCTCCTTTGAGCCAGTAAAGTATTGCAGAGCAGCACCCCACTGATGGGGTTCTACCGTCCTTAAATCCACTTGCCTGCCTTCTTGGAGTATGGCGCTTGATTTAGTCTCTCCACTAAGCAGCACTTCTTTTATGTTGGAGTAGGATATAAAATGCCTGTGAATTTTTTGCCAGTTTTCTTTTTTTGCCGATATAAGAAGGTCTATATCGCCTATGGTTTCCTTTCTTCTTCTTAAACTACCTGCAAGCTCTGCCTTTTCGTATAAATCCCTTATTGCCTCAAAGTGTTTTAATAGAGCTTTACCAAGTTCATAGGCTTCTAAAAGGGGTATTCTTTCTTTGCTTTTTTCCCAAAGTTCAAGCCCTCTTTTTATGTT
>CALLAD010000113.1 GCA_938002625.1 uncultured Aquificaceae bacterium | reverse complement strand
TTTAGGGCTTCTTCCTTGCTATGGGTTACCATTATGGTTGGAATTGCATATTCCCTTTGAAAGCTTTTTAACTCTCCCTGAAGCTCTTTTCTTAGCTCTTCATCAATGGCCGATAGTGGTTCGTCCAAAAGCAGAATCCTTGGTTCCCTTGCAAGGGCTCTTATTAGGGCTATTCTTTGTTTTTGCCCTCCCGATATCTGATTAGGTTTTTTATCCTTCAATCCTTCCATCTTTACCTTCCTTAAAAGTTCAATAGCCTTTTCTTTATCTCTTTTTTTCATTCCATAGGTAATATTTTCCAAAAGGTTCATATTGGGAAAGAGGGCATAGTCTTGAAAAACAAAACCCACATCCCTCTTTTGGGGTGGCAAATTTATACCCCTTTTTGGGTCATACCAAACTTCTCCCATAACTTCTATGTATCCATCCTCGGGTTCTTCCAAGCCAGCTATAATTCTTAAAAGAGTGGTTTTGCCACTTCCAGAAGGCCCAAGAAGAACTATAAACTCTGGACCATTAACTTGAAAATCTACATCAAGCCAAAAATCACCATCTATACCATGCAACCTCTTTTTCGCCCTTATCTTTATCATAAGCTCCACCTTCTGTTTACCAAATAAAGGCTTATTAAACTAACAAAAGATAAAAGAAGTAACAAGGCAGAATATACATGAGCGGTGAAATAGTCTATAGATTCCACAGCGCTATATATGACTATGGAAGCAACCCTTGTTTTCCCCTCTATGTTTCCACCAACCATAAGCACAACTCCAAACTCTCCCATAGTATGGGCAAAGGATAGGACAAGGCCCACAAGTATAGAGGACTTCATGTTAGGCAATATCACCCTAAGTAAGGTTTCAAGCTTTGACTTTCCCAAGGTTAAGCTGGCTTCTATAAGATTCTTTGGAATACTTCTATATCCAGAAACCAAGGGATGGATCATCATGGGCAGGCTGTAAATAAGGGAAGCTATTACTAAACCCTCAAAGGTAAAAACAAGCTGATAACCCAAGAGTTTTTCCCAAATTGGACCAAGGGGGCCATTTTTTGAGAAAAGTATTAAAAGATAAAAACCAAGGACCGTGGGCGGCAAAACAAGGGGCAAGGTGCTTATTACCTCTAACACAAGAGCAAAAAAGCTTTTAGAATAAGCAATGTAATAAGCAAGGGGAATGCCAATTATCAAAAGCAGGAAGGAAGTAATAAGGGAAAGCTTTATGGTTAGCCAAAAGGGCCCAAAGTCCATCAATCCTCTCCAGGTAGCATAAATCCATATTTTATAAACACCCTTCTTGCTTCTGGGGAAGCCACAAAATTGTAAAATCTCTGTATGTTCTTTAACCTTTGGCCCTCCTTAGTTATGGCGTAGCCTTGGAGTATTCTTCCATGTCTATTTTCTGGTATAAGCCAATATATGCCAACCTTCTCCAGTTCGGGAGCCCTTGCCAAGGATAAGGCTATAAAGCCTATGTCGGCGGCACCAGACTTTATGTAGCTTGCCGTTTGGGCTATATTTTCTCCAAGTACGAGCTTATCCCTTATTTTACCAAAGACACCATAGGACTCAAGAGCTTCCTTTGAAGCCTTTCCATAGGGAGCATGTTCCCAATTGGCTATGGCTATCTTGCTAACCCTCTTATCAAAAAGAACAGCGGGAAATTTGGAAGGGTCCAAGCCTGAATCTTTACGGGCCCAAAGGACTATTCTACCAATGGCATAAGGCTTTGGTTTTGTTATGACATACCCTTCTTCATAAAGCTTTTCTACGTACTTCATATCCGCCGAGAAAAACATATGATAGGGAGCTCCAGCCCTTACTTGGGCATAACCCTTACCAGAAGAACCAAAAATAAGCTCTATCTTATCCTCTGGATGTTTTTTCATATAAAGGTTGGCTATTTCCCTTAGAGCATATTGAAGGTCTGCCGCCGCAAAAACCCTTATGGTTTCACCGTAAACAAAGCCAAAAAGCAAAAGGAAAAAGGGAAAAATTAGCCTCATATTAACACCTCTTTTATTGAACTCCTTGCGTAACCTGGAAGATTATCTAAAATACGCCCATATCCTTTCCCCATCAACAAGCTCAAGAACCTCTGAAATTTCCTATCTTGTTCCAATTCTTCTTTGTAACATAAGCAATAATCTTCCAATTTTACCCTTATAAAACTGGTATCATATACATAGGCATAGTATTTAATTGAAATGCCAGCATCACCAAGCCCTTCTTTTATGTTAAAAGCCACCTCCCTGTGTCCCCCACCTATTACCTTAAGGTTTTCAATTTCCATTTCCTGTTTTATATCTTCAAAAATTTTTCTTGCTCCGCTTCCTTCTTCCCTTACAAGCCAAAGGCTGTTTTTTAAATCTTTTAGCCTTTTGCTTCCCTCCCTCAAGACTATACCCTCCTCCCAAGAAAAAAGGCTTATAACCTTATAACCCCTTCCCAAAGTATTCTTTATAAGCTCTACATTTTCCTCAAAGTTACCCATATGAAAGCCTGCCACGTGTATAAAACCAGACTTTAAAAGCTCTAAGGCTCTGTAACTTGGAAGGTCTATGGTTAACAACCTTATTCCCTCTTCCCTAAGCAGGTCGGAAAATATTCTGAGGGAAGGATCACAACCACCAAAAGCATAAGTGGGTATATTTTCTCTTGTAAACCATTTTATTTCCTTACTACTATAAAGGCCATCTGGAGTTTTATAGCCTTCCACGAGGGAGAGAGGAAGCAGTATTCTTTTATTCTCTACCGAATAACTTACAAACAATCCCTCTTGAAAATTTGGGAAGGGAACAATCTCTTCTTCTACAAAAAGGTCCTCCACGCTACAGCCAAGGGCTCTTGCCAACTTTATAGCATAGTCTACGGAGGGCATAACACCACCCGATTCTATGGAGCTTATGGTAGTTCGTGGTATGCCCGTTATGCGTGAAAGCTCTTGTTGGGATAAGCCAAGCCTTTGTCTATACTCCTTGACTTTATTCATTGACAATTTATTGTACTAAAAAAACTAAATTTTGTCAAGCACTTTTGGAATTTTTTTCATGGATATAATTATCTAAAGGAAAAGGCGAGGTGCCGGAGTGGCCGAACGGGGCGGTCTCGAAAATCGCTGTGGGTCTTGTGCCCACCGGGGGTTCGAATCCCTCCCTCGCCGTAGGAGAAAATTATGAGTTATATAGTTAGAGAACTAAAACCTACCTTTGAAAAGTTTTTTGAGCCCTTAGTTAATCTGTTTGGAAGGTTGGGAATATCTCCAAACCTTATAACTGTTACTGGCCTTTTTTTAGTTGGCCTTGGCTCTTTTGCCTTATATTTCAAAGAAAACTTGCTTGCCTTCTTGCTTTTATCTTTGGGTGCTTTGTGTGACTTTCTTGATGGAAGTCTTGCCAGACGCCTTGGTAAAAATTCCCCTTTTGGATCCTTTATAGATTCCCTTTTTGATAGAATATCCGATGCTTTGCCCTTTATAGCAATAGCCTTATCCTCCGAGGATAAAGTGATCTCCTTATTGGCGATGCTTTCCCTCCTTTTTTCCTTTACTGTTAGCTACACAAGGGCAAGGGCAGAGGGGCTTGGTTATGAACTAAAAATAGGCTTATTGGAAAGGCCAGAAAGGTGGATAGTACTTCTTATAGGTGTGGCTCTAAACCTTATAAATCTTGCTATTTTCATAATAGCCTTGGGATCCCTTTATACCACGGCCCAAAGGGTTTATACTTTTAAAAAACTTACTAAGGAGGTAAAAAGATGATTCCAAAGGACCTTTCAAGCCTTATGACAGAGCTTGGAGTTTTCCCTACCATACTTTGCACCGTTGACGAGCAAGGAAATCCACATATTACCTTTATAACTTGGATATACGCCATTAACGATAGAAAAGTTAGAATAGCCCTAAGCTCCAATTCAAAAAGTGCTAAGAATATGAACCAAACAGGTAAGGCCTGCCTTATGCTTATAGCACCGGGTAAAGCTTTGGCTTGTTATGGTCAAGTTAGGATGATAAAGGAAAGGATAGAAGAGATAAAGTTTCCCGTATCGGTATTTGAGATGGAGATAAACAATACAGAAAATAACCTATTTCCAGGTGGTACTATTACTGGATGCATACCTTTTATGCATACGGGGGATCTTCAAAAAGCTGGAGAGCTTGATCAGATAGTTATAGAAAGCCTAAGAAGTTTATGAGTATTGCAGTTAGAGTAGAAAACTTAAGACTTACCATAAAGGGTAGGGAAATCCTAAAGGATGTAAGCTTTGAGGTGTACGATGGTGAAATCTTTACCATACTTGGGGGAAGCGGTAGTGGAAAAACCACAATAACTAAATGCATAGTTGGTCTATACAAACCAACAGGTGGCAGAGTGGAGGTTTTTGGGAAAGATCTTTCTCAGATGAACCAAAGGGCACTTGACGAAATAAGAAAAAAGATAGGTTATGTTTTTCAAGGAGCAGCGCTTTTTGATAGTCTAAGGGTTTGGGAAAACGTGGTTTTTTATCACTTAGAGCATGGTAGGTTTAAAGAAAAGGAGCTTAAAAATATGGCGCTAAGGTACTTAGGAATGGTGGGCTTGTCGGAAAAGGATCTTGACCTGTATCCTTCCGAGCTTTCTGGAGGAATGAAAAAGAGGGTGGGAATAGCAAGAGCAATAGCAATAGAGCCAAGACTTATTATATACGATGAGCCAACCTCTGGGCTTGACCCTATAACAAGTAGGCTTATAGACCAACTTATATTGGATTTAAGAAATCAAACTGGCTCTACCGCAATAGTAGTATCCCACGATCTTGTATCTGCCTTTTCTATATCAGACCGCATACTTATACTAAGGGATGGCCAAGTTATTCAAATAGGTACAAAGGAAGAAATACTAAACTCTAAAATAGACTTTGTGAGGGAATTTATAAAAAAAGGAC
>CALLAD010000112.1 GCA_938002625.1 uncultured Aquificaceae bacterium | reverse complement strand
CTTGGTATGGAGCCATCGCCAGGCACAAAGAAGGTAGCAAAGATTCTTGGACTTGCCCAAGATCCTGATAGCCAATTCCTTATACCCACCGAAGAATCTGGATCTAACATAGTGTCCAGCAAGCCAGGTATCTTTATAGCTGGAGCCTGTAAGGGTCCAATAGATATAGAATCTTCCTTCTCTGAAGGAGAGGCAGCGGCGGCAGAAGCTGCAGCCTTCATAGGTGCAAAGGTGACAGTATGAAGAAGCCAGTAACACTTGACGATTTTTTGGTTAGGGATTACCTAATAAAGATACTTGGAGAAGGCGAGGAGTTCGTACAAGACTTTTATAAAGAACTCCTTGCCAAATCCCTTCTTTTTCAACAAGCTTTTAGCAAAGAAAAGCTTGCATCTCTTACAGAGGAGGATCTGGAACTTATCCTTGAAAAGATTTTTGCGGCAAGAAGAAGGAAGAACAAAATAATCCAAGAAACAGGTTTAGAAAGGTTAAAAACCGCGATAAGCGACCTACTCTATGGCAAAGCTCAAACTTGGGAAGAAAGGGTGGAAAAGTTCGTAAGGGAAATAAGGGGTGTGGATAAAAGGATGGCAAGGGATATAGCCAGTGAGATTTTGCACTTTACCTTTCCAGAGGAGTATGTCCTTTGGACAAGCTGGATATGGGATCCAGAAAGCGAAAGTGGTGCTGTTGTCTTTTTAAAAGAAGAACCCCCAAAGCGGGACATGTATGGTGAAAACTATGAAGAGTTTGAGCAGATATACAAGCAAATCCAAGAAAAGTTAACGGACTTTGGGATAAAGGTAAAAGGATATCTTTTTGTGGACATATTCCTGGCTATGATATATGCCACTTACGTGGACTATATGACTCTTTCCACCATGCACAGTGCCAAGGGCTTCTTCCCGCCCGCTGGGGTGATGGCAAGAAGGCTGCTTGGTGTAATAAAAAAGGAAGACCTTTTGGAGGTGTAAACCATGGCTATACACGAAAGAAGCCTTGTAGAACCAGAAAGAATTCTAAGAAAAGAAAGGCTTGTTATTGATGGCGTGGATGTTTCTGGGGATTGGAACTTAATTATACTTCCCAGAGTTATAAATGACTACGATCTGGACTTCGGGAAGGAAGTTCTTAATACTCCAGAAGGCAAAACCATAAACCAATGCTATCAATGCTCCTATTGTACATCCTCTTGTCCAGTACACAACTATTGGGATGAGAGATATAACCCAAGACATTTTATATACCTTGCAAGGCTTGGGATGATTGATGAACTTCAAAAACGTGCAGACGTTATGTGGAGATGCGTCTCTTGCCATAAGTGTACCCACAGATGTCCAAAGGGAGTACTGGTAGAAGAGGTCGTAAAGGCTATTCTACATGTCATGGCCAAAAGAGGACTTGTGGAGGAGTATCCTTCCAAAAAGTTTGACAAGTTTTTCACCGAGTCTGTGGTAGAGTATGGAAGGATAGAGGATGGTGAACTTCTCTTTGGATGGATAGAAAAACAGGGCTATAAGGTTTTCAAGGATCCTATTCTCAAAAAGCCAATACCCTTTATAGGAGAAACTCCCGAATGGTTAAAGGAGTTGACTCTTAAACCTATAAAATCTATGAACATTGGCTTTCTTGTTCTAAACGCCAAGCATATGCTCGTACATCCAAGAACCAAAAACTGGAGCAAGTTTAAGCATGTTTTGCGCAAAGTAATGCAGGAAGAAGGAGCACTAAATTAAGGAGGTTAAACATGGGTATAATAGGAAAGAGAGTAGCCTACTATCCAGGTTGCTCCCTCGAAGGTGCAGCTAGATCTTATGGTGTTTCTACAAAAATAGTAGCAAAAGAACTTGGTTTGGAACTTGATTATTTGGAGGACTATAACTGTTGCGGTGCCATGGAATCAAAGAACGTTACCTTTATGGGCACCATGCTTTTAAATGCAAGGAATATGTCCTTGGCAAGGAAACAGGGACATAAGGTTATCGTAGCTCCCTGTAATGGATGCTCCTTTTCACTACAAAGGACTGAGTACTTCTTAGAGACGGACAAGGCAGTTTTTGATAAGGTAAACGCCCTTTTAAGGGAAGGTGGCGTAGATCCCCTTGACCAAATACCCCAAACTTACCACATCCTTGAATGGTTTTATCACGAGGCAGGCCCTCAAAAGGTAAAAGAAAAAACAAGAAAACCCTTAAGAGGATTAAAAGTTGCCAACTATTATGGATGTTTGTACACAAGGCCCCACTTTTATGCGAGGACTTATGCCCACGCTGGCGGGCAGGATGAAGAAGCAAGGCCAAGGAGAAGAGAAACGGCGGATGATGATGAGCACCCCTATTACATGAATGCCCTATTGGAGGCTGCGGGTGCCACAAGCGTGGAGTTTGAACCCATGCATACCCAATGCTGCGGTGGACCCCACTCCCTGTCCGATGAGATGGTATCGGAAAAGTTTGTTATGATGATCCTACAGACTGCAAAGAGAAAGGGTGCCGACATAATAGCCACCGAATGCCCCCTTTGCCATGCATCCCTTGAAATGTATCGCCACAGGCTTATGATGAAGGGTGTGCCAGACGTGGATGTACCTGCAGCTTATTTTACACAGCTCCTTGGGCTTGCTTTTGGCTATAGTGCAAACGATGTAAAACTAAAGGATAATCTATCCGATCCTTTGCCAGTGCTTAAAAAACTTGGGCTTGCCTGAGGTAGCCTATGGGTGGGTTGGAGAAAAAGGAAAACTTGCAGGAATGGGAATACAATGGATGCATTGTGCCCTTAAATCTTTACTACGAAATAGAAACCCA
>CALLAD010000111.1 GCA_938002625.1 uncultured Aquificaceae bacterium | reverse complement strand
CCGGGCTTGTTTACTTTGATGGGCAAAGGGAAAAGGGTATTGCGGTAACCTATGGCATAGTGGATGTTACTCCAGAAAAGGTAATAATACTTGCCGAGGAAGCCTATAACGTAGGCGATATAGACTCAGGTAAGGAAAAGGAACTATTTGAGCAGGCAATGAAAAAATTAGCCACGGCGCAAACTATGGAGGAATTAGAAGAGTATACTAAGCTAATGGAGAGAGCAAGAACCCTGCTTGAATT
This sequence comes from uncultured Aquificaceae bacterium, assembly GCA_938002625.1. GTDB lineage: Bacteria > Aquificota > Aquificia > Aquificales > Aquificaceae > Pampinifervens. Next base: position 2,358 of record CALLAD010000111.1, on the reverse strand, counting down.
GGTTGAAAGGTTTGGAAGGGTGGTATAAAGAGTTTGAGTTTTTCAGAGGAAGGGTAAGGTTTAGGCAACCAAAGGAACATAGACTTTCTATAATAGAAATCCTCTTTTTAGCAAATCTAAAGGGTATAAGAAAAAACTACAAAGTAGCAGATTTGGGCGCAGGTTTTGGAGCTCTTTCCATACTTGTTGCCCTTAAGTATGGTTGCCAAGTTTGGGCAATAGAAAGAGATCCCCAAATGCTAAGCCTACTTGAATACAACACAAAAATAAACAATTTAGAAAAGGTTATAAACATAGTTAATGTGGATTTAAGAAACATAAAAAAATCTGGCTTATCTGCCCAATCCTTTGACCTTGTTATAGCAAACCCGCCCTTTTATAGATATACGTCTAAAGGCAACATTTACCACCATGAAAGGGACACTACCCTTGATGATTTTATAAAATCTGGCAGTTTTTTGCTTAAGGATGGAAGAAGTTTTCATCTTTTAATAGCTTCAAATAGACTTATAGAAGCTATTGAATATATGAAAAATTCTAATTTTGGTATTTACAGTATAAGAATCTTTTATCCAAAATTGGAAAAAAACGCAAAAATATTGCATATACATGCATTAAAAAATTTGAAACCAGAATTGATAATTGAAAAACCTCTTATAATCAACGAGAAAACCGGGGAATATACGCAGGAAGTAAGAGATATACTTGAAAGTTTTTTGTGATATAATTGATAAGATTTAGGAGGAAAGTTAATGAGGTTGCCAGAAAAACTGGTTGAAAGAATAGCAGATAGAATTATAAGGGAACTATATGAGAAGGAGAGAATAATAGAACCAGAAAATCCGTATGTTTTTAAGAAAAAAATAATGGCCATATTTCAAAAGGCGGAAGAAGAGGAAAGATTGCTTGATGAGAAAACAAAGGAAATTCTAAAAGAAAAGCTTGAACTTTTGGAGGAAACAAGCCTTGACTATAGAACTGCTTATAAAACAGTAAGAAGTAAGTTGGCGGAAGAAATGAACATACATACAAGCAGAAGGGAAAGAATGAACCAAATAGTACAAAGAATAAGGGATATGATAATGGAAGATCCAGAGGTAGAAATATACGAAGAACCAATTGTAATAAGAAATAGAATAAGGGAGATTCTAATGGAAGCAGTAAAAGAGGAAGAGGAAATAGATAAAGAAGTTAGAGAAAGGATAAGGTCCTATTCAAAGAAGATTGTAGAAGGTACTCCCGAATGGAATCATTTATACAGAAGAATATACGAAGATGCCCTAAAGAGAAGAGGATTGCTTTAAGGTAAATAGGCTATGGGATTTTGTCTTATACCATATTTTAAAACTTCATAATGTAGATGTGGACCAAAGGCTCTGCCTGTTGTTCCCACGTTGCCTATTATTTGTCCTTTTACCACTCTATCGGAGTAGCTAACTTTTATATCGGAAAGATGGGCGTATACGGTTGCAAAACCATAACCATGGTATAAAATCACTGTTTTGCCATATCCCCTTATCCATCCAGCATATATAACTCTACCGTCCCCAGATGCTACTACAGGAGTTCCATAGGGTGCCGATATATCTATACCCGTATGAAATTCCCTTCTTCCTCCCATTGTCCTCCAGCCATAGTCGGAGGTTATAACGCCTACAACAGGCCATATGCTGGGCATAACCGTTTCCACCGTTTTTACGTTTACAAGCTCCTTCATAGCTTCTTCTACGGACATTTCAATGGCTATTATCTTGCTTATAGTATCCACGTCAAAAACATCTGTGTCCATTTGCTCAAAATCTTGCTGGAAGCCCTTTGTAGGACCGCCTATTCCCAAGGGAGAATTGTTTACCGCGGGCTTACAAAGAGCTCCAATAAGAAGTAAAGTTAGAAAGTACTTTTTCATGGCTTTACCTCCCTGAGGTATTTCAAAAACTCTATCATAGTGTTGCAAGCCTTGTCAAGAGGTTTTGGAGTGTGTTCCAAAAATTGTATCACTTTCAAAAATACTTGACAGGAAACGGAGTTGTGCTTATAATTAATAATGTAAGCCTTGAGAGTAAACCAAAGAGGATATCCAAGCCTCTGGTTGGAACAAGCTTGGGTATCCAAGGCAGTAGCCTAAATCTCTGGTGAGTTCTCAAGGTAGTGGTGTTGACGGCACTCTCTCCTGAGGCATCCTTAAAGGATGTCTCTATCCCGAAGGAGTTTCTTCTTCGGGATAAGTGGGGAGACCCGAAAGGGCACAGCTCCTGTTGCAGGGGACAGGGGCGTAGCCTATGAACATTCATAGGCTATTTTTGGAACACCCTGATGAATAATTTCTGTAATTGCGGATGGTACAAGTTCTACAAAAGG
>CALLAD010000110.1 GCA_938002625.1 uncultured Aquificaceae bacterium | reverse complement strand
GCTGGCATAGAGAACATGAACCTCTGGGTTCCTAAATAAAAATTCCCCCACCTCAAAGAAGTAAGGCACAAAGCTTTCTTTAAGGTTTGTCACCACCTCCTTAGCAATCAGGTTTGGATCTATAACTGGACCAAGGAAGACAACCTCTATATCCTTTTCTCCGCTTATTTCTGGCATTTCTTCCCTATCAAGGAAGGGCGTTATATAAAGGGTGCCCCTTTCGTGACCAAGAAATTTAAGACTATCCTTGTATCTTATATCGGTAACAATAGGAAGAAAATTTGTTGAGGATTTAATATCAAGAAGAACTGGAAAGTTAAGAAGGGGTTCTTCCGTAATAAAGCTGACGTGAACAAAGCCAAAGGCATCGGATACGGGAATCCTTTCTCCATCCCTTTCTCCAAAAATAACGGAGTTACAGTCAAGATCAAGGACAAACATGGGGGAAAAGTCCAAAAGCTCTTTCACTTTATCCTGCAGCTCACCCTCCGATAGGTCAATTTCCTTTACCTCTATTCCCCTTTTTCTGAGATACTTGGCAAAAGCAAAAGGATGCCTACGAGCTCCGTTCTCTTTTCCTTGTAATAAAAAAGCTACTCTCATAATGCACATTATATTAACATACTGCAATCATAAAAGGGAGTACTTCTTTATGACTTTTAAATACCTTCCTAAAAAAACTTGACAAAACTTTGCTAAAGTTTTATATTTATCCTTCCGTAAACTAAAAGAAGGAGGTGTACTATGGCGGAAAAGATAATAGGTATAGACCTTGGGACCACAAACTCTGTTGTGGCAGTTATGATAGGTGATGAGCCAGTGGTTATAGCAAATCAAGAGGGATCAAGGTTAACTCCTTCTATAGTATCTTGGACTAAGGAGAAGGAGATATTGGTAGGAGATCCTGCAAAAAGGCGTGCCATTCTTGATCCAGAAAACACAGTCTATGAATCTAAAAGGTTCATAGGGAAAAAGTACGATGAAGTCATAGAAGAGGCTAAAAGAGTATCCTATAGGGTTGTTCCTGATGACAAGGGGGATGCCAGCTTTGAAATACCAAACTTGGGAAGAAAGGTAAGACCAGAAGAGGTAGGAGCCCAAGTACTTAAAAAGCTAAAAGAAGCAGCGGAGGCATACCTTGGAGAAAAGATAACAAAGGCGGTGATAACAGTTCCAGCCTATTTTAACGAAAGGCAAAGACAAGCCACAAAGGATGCTGGGAAGATAGCTGGTCTTGAAGTCTTAAGGATACTAAACGAGCCTACTGCTGCCGCCTTGGCTTATGGCTTGGATAAGAAAAGCGATGTGAAAATATTAGTTTATGACTTTGGTGGTGGTACCTTTGATGTTTCCATCTTAGAGGGTGGAGAAGGAGTTATAGAGGTAAAGGCAACTGCAGGAGATACTCACCTTGGTGGTGCCAACATAGACGAAAGAATAATGGAATGGCTTATTGAAGAATTCAAGAAGGAAACAGGCGTAGACCTAAGAAAAGACAGAACAGCCTTACAAAGGCTAAAAGAAGCCAGCGAGCAAGCTAAAAAAGAACTATCCTTTAAGCTTGAGACAGAAATAAACCTTCCCTTTATAACCATAGATCCTTCTACCAATCAACCTTTACACCTTCAAAAGAAGCTTACCAGAGCAAGACTTGAAGAGATGATAAAGGACCTTATAGACAGGACTATGGAAATAGTCAAAAGAGCCCTTGAAGATGCAAAGCTAAGACCTGAGGATATTGACGATGTGGTGCTTGTTGGTGGTTCAACAAGAATACCCCTTGTCCAACAAAGAATAAGAGAGTTTTTTGGAAAAGAACCCCACAAGGGAGTAAACCCCGATGAAGTGGTAGCCGTAGGAGCTGCCATTCAGGCAGGTATACTATCTGGAGAAGTTAAGGAAATTCTCCTTGTAGATGTTACACCCCTTTCCCTTGGTGTAGAAACCTATGGAGGAGTTATGACGGTTCTTATCCCAAGAAATACTCCCATACCTTACAAAAAATGTGAAATCTTTACTACGGCAAGCGATTATCAAACAGAGGTGGAAATTCACGTACTACAAGGAGAACGCCCATTGGCAAAGGATAACAAGTCCCTTGGGAAATTCTATTTAACAGGTATACCACCAGCTCCAAGGGGAGTGCCAAAAATACAAGTATGCTTTGATATAGACGTAGATGGAATACTCCATGTAACGGCAAAGGATTTGGGTACTGGTAATGAGCAATCTATAAGGGTTCAGGCATCCTCTGGATTAACACAAGAAGAAATAGAGAGAATGATAAAAGAAGCACAACTACACGAAGAAGAAGACAAGAAAAAGAAGGAGCTAATAGAAGCCAAAAACCAGTTAGACCAGTATGTATATAACCTTGAGAAAGTCTTGAAAGAAAAAAGGGATAAAATTCCTTCCGATTTAATCTCAGAGGCGGAAAAAACCATAGAGGAAGCAAAAAGAGTTTTTGCAAGCTCTCAAGATATACAAGAAGTAAGGAAGACAACGGAAAGGGTTTTAGAGGTTGCAGGAAAGATAGGTGGCATAATTTATCAAGAAACAG
>CALLAD010000109.1 GCA_938002625.1 uncultured Aquificaceae bacterium | reverse complement strand
GCCCTTGAGGGCATAAGTAAAAGCTTAGAAAATACCATAAACAGGGCAAACCTTGAAAACATAGAAGAGCTAAAGAGGTTAATAAAAACCCTTGAAGAAACCAACGAGGTTTTAAAGGAGTTCCTTTATGGGGATTCCATAAGGGATAAGTCCCTTCTTTCAAAAACAACGGGAAAGATTGGAGAGTGGATAGAAAATCTAAGCATAGAGCTTAAGAGAAGGCATGGTGGCTTTTTTAACTTTATAAAATCACTATTTGGTAGATGATTCCTTTCTTTGTTGTTTCTTTTGCTTGGCTTTTTCAATCCCTTACGGGCTTTGGAGCTGGTATTTTTATTATTGGTATTCTTTCCCTCTTTTATGATCCCAAAATGGTCATAGTTTCTTCCGCCATTTTTAATTTTGTGGGTACTGTTGGCCTAATATACCAAAACAGGAAGGGCAAGGTGGATGCGTACTTGCTTTTTTCCCTAATAGCGGGCTCCATCCCGGGAATATATCTGGGTGCATGGATGCTTGATAGGATAAAATCTGAAGAGGCAAGGATTCTTATAGGTGGCTTTATAGTTCTTTTGGGATTGTACGACCTTGCAGTACAAAAGGAATGGATTAGGATAAGAATAGGAAGGCATATGGGTGTGCCAATGGGTTTTCTTGGTGGTTTTTTTGCTGGGCTTGTGGGCATGGGAGGTCCACCACCTTTAGTATTCCTTGCTCAGCATATAAAAGACCCAAGCTCTATAAGGCTTATTTTAAACCTATACTTTGCATCCAATGTAATCCTTAGGCTTGTAGCTTACAGGCATTTAGAAGTAGCCTTCCTTGACTTTAACTTTATTATGGCTGGCCTTTTGGGTCTTCTCTTTGGTTTAGCCTTAGGAAGCATGCTTATAAAGAGGTTACCAGCATATCTTTATAGGTCTGGAGTCACTTATGCTATAATCTTGCTTGGTGTTCTACTATTCATATTTGGAGAGTTACATTAAAGGATGATGAAGGTAGGATATGTAGCCATAGTGGGTAAGCCAAACGTGGGAAAGTCTACCCTTTTAAATCAAATTCTTGGAACCAAAATATCCATAATATCCCCAAAGCCAGGAACCACAAGAATAAGGGTATTGGGTGTTAAAAACATACCAAACACTGCCCAGATAATTCTTCTTGATACACCTGGAATATACAGACCAAAGGATGCCCTTGGTGAGGCAATGGTGGAAGTGGCAAAGGCTTCTTTGGCGGATGCCGACTTGATCCTTTTTATGATAGATGCGGAGGATGGTTTTAGGGATGATGATAGGGAGGTGTTTGAAGCCCATATAAGACCCTATGCAGAAGAAAAGCCCCTTTTTCTTCTTATAAACAAGGTGGACAAGGTAGGTGGTGTAGAAAATTTATTGCCCCTTGCGGAGGAGCTTTCAAAAAAATACCCCTTTAAGGAAATCATACCCTTAAGCGCCCTAAAGGGTTACAACGTAGACGAGCTTATAAAAACCATAATAAAGTACCTTCCAGAGGGAGAGCCCCTATTCCCAGAGGAAATGGTAACAGACCTTCCCTTTAGGCTTATGGCTGCGGAAATAATAAGGGAAAAGGTGCTTTTAAAGGTTCATCAAGAAATACCCCAAGGCGTGGCGGTTGTGGTAAATGAAATCTCTCAAGGGACGCATGACCCCAATGTTTTGGTAATAAAGGCAGAAATAATAGTGGATAGGGAAAATTACAAGCCGATAATAATAGGCAAGAAGGGTCAAAGGATAAAATCCATAGGGAAGATGGCAAGGGAAGAGTTGGAGCTTATAACGGGAAGAAAGATTTACTTGGAGCTTTTCGTAAGGGTTAAGCCCGATTGGAAGAAGAGGCCAGAGTTAGTTAAGAGTTTCGGATACACCCTCTGAGACAAGAAGCACCACATGGGCTTTCTTTGAAAAAGCTTTCCTTAAATCCTCTTCCCTTTCTGCATACGCCACCACCAAGCCCTTCTTTAAAAGCCTATCGGAAAGCCTTTTAGCCACTCTTTTATCCTTTACCTTTAACACCTTCATCCTTACACCTCCACAGGTTTTTACAGGTTAAATATTAGCCCCCGCCTGTTAAGATTTGATTAAGATTTTCAAACTTTTGGCAACTTTGTCCTTGGCACACTAAAAGACCTTCCACTGGAGCACGTAAGACAATTTTAAAAGGTCTAAAGAATTTAAGGGCATCCTCGTAAAATTCTTCCGTTTCTATTTTGTAAATGCTCCTTAGATAGGCATAAAGGCTTATTAGATAGGAATGGGAAGCCATTGGTATATCCTTGATAAACCTTGAAAAGGCTTGTAGCGTTTTTTCCGCATAGTCAAAGAAAAAGCTTTCTCCCTTTATATTTCCAAGTAAGAGCAGTGTATAGGGTGCCGTGCCATTTGCCGACTGGGTTGGCGTATCCTGGATGTTTTTTAGCCTAATGCCAAGCAAGCCTTCTCCTTCTTGCGAAGAATCGTAAAAGCCCCAATCTACATTATCCCAAAAGAGGTCTATTGCCCTCTTCATTATTTCCGAGGAAGCTTCAATGTATTCCTTCTTCTGGGTTATTTCAAACAGGGATATAAGGGCATTGGCAAGGAATATGTAATCCTCCGAAAAACCTTCAAGGCCTTCCTTATGGTAAACTTTTCCCTCCTTGTAGTGGGTTTTTAGAAGTCTTTCTATTGTCTTTTCCGCCATCTCCCTTGCCCTTGGGTCTTGGAATACCTTCCAATAATCACACAAGGCTGAAACCATAAGGGAATTCCAATTGGTGTATATGCTCTTGTCTACATAGGGCATTTCTCTTTTGCTTCTGTATTCCAAAAGCTTGGCTTTTATAGTATTTATTGCCCTTTCTACCTCCGAAGGTTCCATATTTAGCTCTTGGGCTATTTCTTCCTCTTCCCTTTTTATATACAAGACCTTCTTTTGTTGCTCATGGGGCATGGGAGCAAAGCCAAAGTAAAGGCTTGCTATTTTAAATTCCTCCTCTGTTAGCACTTCTTTTATTTCCTTTTCTGTGAAGGTGTAATAGCCCCCCTCATCCAATAAGCCAATGTCGGCATCCTGAGAGGCATAAAAACCCCCCTGTGGATCGTAGCCATAAAGCCTGTAATAGTTAACTATCCCTTGGGCTATTTCCTTGTAAAGCTTTTTCCCAAATACTTTGTAGGCTATGGAGTATAAACTCAAAAGTTCTGCATTGTCGTATAGCATTTTCTCAAAGTGGGGAATATGCCATAGGTCATCGGTTGAATACCTAAAAAAGCCACCAAGCAGATGGTCATAAACTCCCCCCTTTGCCATGGCATCCAAGGATAGGCTGATGGCTTTTTGCAAAAGGGGAGATGGATTAAAGTAGTTGTGATATATCAAAAGCTCAAAGGCTTTTGCATGGTGGAATTTGGGAGCAGAGCCTATGCCACCATGTTGGTAATCTATGCTCGTAAGAAGGGCAGATATGCCCCTTTCCAGTATATCACCATCCACTGGATCCTTATAGTTTTGCTTAGAGTAGTTTTGTAAAAGCTCAAAAACCTTTTGAGCAGACTTTAAAAGCTTATCCCTGTCCTCTTTCCAAAGTTGGGCTATTCGTAGAAGTAAAGACTTAAAGCCCAATCTACCCCAGCGGTCCTCTGGTGGAAAGTAGGTGCCCCCAAAAAAGGCCTTTCCATCGGGTGTTAAGAAAACAGTAAGAGGCCAACCGCCAGAGTTGGTAAGGGCTATAACAACCTCCTGATATCTCCTATCTATGTCTGGCCTTTCGTCCCTGTCTACCTTTATGGCAACAAAGTTTTCGTTTATTATCCTTGCTATTTCTGGATTTTCAAAGCTTTCGTGGGCCATAACATGGCACCAATGACACCAAACACCGCCTATGGAAAGTAAAATGGGTTTATCCTCTTCCTTGGCTTTTCTAAAGGCCTCTTCCGACCATTCATACCAGTCTACTGGCTGATGGGCAGCCTTTTGAAGATATGGACTTTTTGAATTTACAAGTCTATTGGGCATAAATATTCCTCCCTACGGGATAAGCTAAGTAATGGGCTTAGTATAACAATGAGATATCTCAGGATTCTTTTATTCTCTTCTTACTCTTACCGCATAAAAGTGGGCATAAAGACCTTCTACTTTTGCTATGTTTTCCGCATGCTCCGCCACTCGGTCAAAGCCCTCTTTTGAAAGGTATATTACGGAGCTTTTCTTTAAAAAGTCATAGACACCAAGGGGGGAGAAAAACCTTGCCGTTCCACCAGTGGGCAACGTGTGGTTTGGGCCAAGCAAATAATCGCCAAGGGGCTCCGTGGCATACTTTCCTAAGAAGATGGCACCAGCATGCTTTATGTAGGGCAAAAGGGAAAAGGGATCTTCTGTGAGAATTTCAAGATGCTCTGGTGCTATGTGGTTTGCAACCTCGCAAGCTTGGTAAAGGTCCCTTACAAGGAATATGGTGCCAAACCTATCTATGGATTTTTGGGCTATGTCCCTTCTTGGAAAATCCTCAAGAAGCTTTTCTACCCATTGGGAAACCTCTTTGGCATACTCTTCATCGGTGGTTATCATAAAAGCTCCAGCCAATTCATCATGCTCTGCCTGAGAAAGAAGGTCGCAGGCAACCCACTTGGGATCCACGCTACCATCGGCTATTATAAGTATCTCAGAAGGCCCAGCTATCATATCTATGTCCACAAGCCCAAAGAGTAGTTTTTTGGCAAGAGCCACGTATATGTTCCCGGGCCCTACTATCTTGTCCACCTTGGGAATGCTTTGAGTTCCAAAGGCAAGGGATGCAATTGCCTGAGCTCCACCCACTTGATAAACCCTGCTTACACCAGATATAAAAGCCGCCGCAAGAGTATAGGTATTGGGCTTTGGAGATACCATAATAACCTCTTCAACACCAGCAACTATGGCAGGTACAGCATTCATAAACACGGTGGAAGGATAGGCAGCCTTTCCACCTGGCACATAAATACCAACCCTTTCAAGGGGTATTACCCTGTTGCCAAGTATTATGCCTTCCTCTTCCATAAAAAAGCTTTTTTCAAGTTGCTTTTCGTGAAACCTTCTTATTCTCTCGTGGGCTATTTCAAAGGCAGACCTAACATCCTCTTCCAATTGGTTATAGGCCCTCTCAAGCTCTTCATAGGGAACTTCTAAATCCTCTGGGCTTAAGTCTATTCCATCAAACCTTTTTGTATACTCCAAAAGGGTCTTATCTCCCTCCTCTTTTATCCTTTGTATTATTTCCTTTACCACTGGCTCGTATTCTTCCGTTAGTATTTGCCCCCTCTCTTTTAGGAACCTTAACCTTTCATTAAACCGCCAAGCAGAATTTCTAAGGTCTTCTATTATCATGCTTTAAATTATAAACCGAAAAGGCAATAAAATTTAGCTTCTGAGGTAGAATATATTATTCAAGGAAGGTAAAAAATGG
>CALLAD010000108.1 GCA_938002625.1 uncultured Aquificaceae bacterium | reverse complement strand
TTTCTCTTTCCATTTTCTTTTTAGTTCCTCATATTTTTTTCCGTTTATGTGCTTCTTTTGTAGTTTTCTAAATAATTTCCTTCCTCCAAAAATTACTTTTCTTAAACTTTTCCCAAGCTCTTTTCTATTACTAATTAAAGCTTGTGCTTTGACTATAGCCGAATAAGAATAGCGAGTGTTTAGCTTAAATTTTTCCATAAGCTCTTTTCTTAGAAGGTTTATATCCATTCCTTCAATCAATCTTTTATAAGCATATCTACAGGCTGAAGACCATCTTTTTGTTAGGTTTTTCAAGATTTCTATATCTTGTGGGTTATCAAATAAGAGATTACCATGTATGGTTCTCATCTATTAATAGAATAGCTATAAACATTTTTCTTGTCAAGTAGTTTGGAGTGCCCAGATTTTTGGAACACTCTCATACTATACCTACCTTTAGAATATCGTGCATATGGATTATACCTATTGGTTTTTTCTCTTCGTCCACTACCAAAAGGACTGTTATTTTATAATCTTCCATTCTTCTTAAAGCCTCGGCAGCCAATTCTTCCATACGTGCCGTTTTTGGATTTCTCGTCATAACATCCTTTGCATAACTGTTATCAAATTTACCACCCCTGTTTACAAACCTTCTTAGGTCTCCATCGGTTATTATTCCAACAAGCTTGCCTTCCATATCTACCACCGCGGTGGCACCAAAGCCCTTACTGGTCATTTCTATTATAGCTTCCCTCATAGGTGTATCTTCTTTTACTATTGGCACTTCATCACCTGTATGGCATAATTCTCCCACTGTTTTTAGTTTCCTTCCCAAGGATCCAGCCGGATGTCTAAGGGCAAAATCCTTTTCCGTGAACCCTTTTAATTCAAGGAGTACCATGGCGATAGCATCTCCTAAGACAAGGGATGCGGTGGAAGAGCTTGTTGGGGCAAGGTCCAATGGGCAGGCTTCCTTTTCTACGTATAAATTTATGTGTACATCCGAATGCTTGGCAAGAGTAGACTTGGGATTATTGGTTATTGCTATTAAAGGTACTCCAAGGAATTTTATATAAGGTAAAAGGGATATTACCTCCCAAGATTCTCCACTGTTAGAAAAAGCTATTACAACATCTCCTGCCTCTATAACACCAAGATCTCCATGCAGGGCTTCTGCGGGGTGCAAATAGTGAGCGGGTGTGCCAGTGCTTGAAAGGGTAGAGGCGACCTTTTGGGCTATATGCCCAGACTTTCCAATGCCAGTGGTTATTACCTTACCCTTGCAGTTTCTTATGATATCTACAGCCTTTACAAAATTCTCGTCTAATTTATCCCTTAAATTTTCAAGGGTTCTTATTTCTATATCAAAAACCTTTCTTGCCCTCTGTAAAACATCATCCATCACTTTTTATAGTTTTCTATTCCTTTCCTTATCTCTTCATAGGCAAATTCCACGCCTTTGAATTCTTCTACCTTCACCCATTTACCTGGCTCAAGTTCCTTATAGTGTTCAAAGAAATGTTTTATTTTATCTAATAGAATTTTGGGTAGATCCTGATAGGACTTTATTCCCTCGTAGGTTGGATCAAGCTTACTATGGGGCACGGCTAAAAGCTTGGTATCTATACCCTCTTCATCCCTCATCTGAAGGGCTCCAATTGGTCTACATCTTATAACACTTCCTGGTATAACAGGATAGCTTGATATTACAAGAACATCCACAGGGTCTCCATCATCGGCAAGAGTTTGGGGAATAAAGCCGTAATTAAAGGGATAATGCATAGCAGTAAATAAAAATCTGTCCACAAAAACTGCTCCACTTTCTTTATCAAGCTCGTACTTTATGGAGCTGTCCTGTGGAATTTCAACGACAACGTAAACGTCCTCCGGTGGGTTTTTACCCGGTGGTATTTTTGAAATATCCATCCTTTACCTCCTTTTATTTATAATTGTACATTGCAAAAGTTCATACTTTCTTCCAAACCAAATTCTATACATCTCAAAAGGCAATCGGTTGCCCTATTTAGAACCTTGTTTAGTACTTCTTCCTCCTCCTTACTAAAAGGTGATAATACGTAATTAACAACCTCTCTTTTATCCCTTGGCCTTCCTATACCTATTTTTAGTCTTGGAAATTTTTCACTTCTTATTTCCTTTATTATAGATTCAATGCCATGGTGACCTCCACTGCTACCCTCTAATCTAAGCCTTATCTTTCCAAGGGGAAGGTCTAAATCATCGTAAACAACAAGCATCTCCTCTGGATTTATGTCATACTCTTCAAGAAGATTGATTACAGCAAGACCCGAATTGTTCATGTAAGTTTGAGGCTTTGCCAATAAAAGTTCCCTACCCTGAAAGTTTACCTTATAAAGGTGTGATAAGCATTCTTCTGTATACTTGTAAACCCTTAGCCTTCGCAGGAGCTCATCTATTACCATAAAACCTACATTGTGGCGCGTTTTTTCGTACTTTTTCCCAGGATTACCAAGCCCTACCAAAAGCTTTATCATTCAGAGGTAGCTGTTTCTTCTGCAGCCTCTGGTTCAAGTAGGACTGCTACCGTTTCTTCTGGAGAGTCCATTATTATGCAACCTTCTGGTGGAACTATATCCCTAACGTGGATAGCATCACCAAGTCCAAGATGGCTTACATCCACTACTATCTTATCGGGGAGTTTATCAATTTTTGCTTTAACCGTTAAACTGTGCAATAAGGGTTCAAAGGTACCACCAAGAGCAACACCAGAAGGTGTTCCAACAAACTCTATAGGAACTTCTACTTCTATCTCTTGTGTATAGGTTATATCCTGAAGGTCTACATGGATGGGATTATCACCGAGCCAACCCATCTGAACATCCTTTAAAAGGCATACTCTCTTTTCCCCGTTTATCTCAGCCTCCACAAGGAAAGCTTCTCCTTGGGGAAAAGAGTATAAGTCCTTTAAACTCATGTAGGCATGTACGTTTTCTACGCCCTTGCCATAAATTTCCACTGGTACATAGCCTTGTTTTCTAAACTTCTTTACCTCACTCTTTTTCCCAACAAGCCTTGGTATTAACCTAACTTGAACCTTTTTCATGATTACCTCCTTTATTGCATAAACAAAGAACTTATAGATTCACCCTCATGGGCTCTC
>CALLAD010000107.1 GCA_938002625.1 uncultured Aquificaceae bacterium | reverse complement strand
ATGTTGGCATTAAGGCAAGCAAGGGAAAAGCTTGGTGGTAAATACCTTTATGGTTGTGAGGTTTACGTTAGCCTTGAGCCTTGTCCCATGTGTGCCTATGCCATGGTACTGTATAGGGTTAAAAAGCTTATCTTTTTTGCTCCCGATGAAAGGTATGGGGCGGTTATGAGTAGGTTTAACCTTTTGGATGAGCCATCCTTTAATCACAAAGTCCTTTGGGAATACTTGCCCATAGAGGAGGCGAGCAGGCTACTAAAGGACTTTTTTAAATCCCTGCGCAATGGATAGAATAGAAAAGGCAAAAAAACAGATAAGGGAGCTTTTGGAGGATGACTATAAAAAGCTAAGAAGAAGCCTTGGTGTAGGATTGTACCTTTTTAACCTTTTAAAGGATAGCATAGAAGCTTCATACCTTGAGCTTTTAAAAAGTCTTGATCGCCTACCCTTGGAAAAAAAGGTTGCCATCTTAAAAAGCTTAGAAGAAAGATTAAAAGAGCCCATACCATCCCTTGAGGTGGATTTTTCCAAGGTAGAAAAAAAGCCATTAAGAGCTTTTTTTAAGCCCATAGAGGAGTTAAAAACCCTTTCAGAAAAGGAAAAAAAGGTGCTAAAAGCCTTTGGTATAAAGGACCTTTACCATGCCCTTTGGTTTGTTCCCCAAAGGTACGAAGATAGAAGGCTTTCCAATTCCATAAAGACCACAAAACCCAATCAAAGGGTAGCCCTAAGGGTAAAAGTTATTCAGACGGGATATGATCAGGGAGAAAAATACCCAGCATGGGTAGAATGTGAGGATGGAACCGACAGGTTATTTTTGAGGTTTAAATACAAGGATAAAAGAGCTCTTTATGGCTTCAAAAAGGGACAGGAGCTTATAGTTTATGGAAGGCTAAAGGAGTTTAAGAAGGAAAAATATATGGTGCATCCAGAGATATTAAGGGAAAGGGAGGCTGGAAGGATTTTGCCCTTTTACTACATTAGAACGGAGGGAGAATTAAAAAGCATATCGGCAAAGAAAAGGCATGAACTTTTGAGGGAAACCCTTTCCAAGCTTGCCGAGTATGCCAAGTATATGCCCGAGTATATGCCAAAGAGAATCTTGGAAGACCTCAAACTTCCACCCATAGGAGAAAGCCTTTACCTTGCCCACAAGCCTATAAACTCCACAGAGGAAGACTTAAACAATTTTTCTACCCTCTTTCAAAAAAGGCTAATATTTGAAGACCTATTCCTCTTTCAGCTTCTTTTGCAACTTACAAAATTACAGATAAAAAGCCTTCCAGCCTATGGCTTAAAGAACCCAGAGGATAGCATAAGGGAATTTACAAATAGGCTTCCCTTTGAGCTAACCATTGCCCAAAAGAGAGCCATAGAAGAAATCCTTTTGGATATAAAGGGTCAAAGGCCTATGAACAGGCTTTTGCAGGGTGATGTGGGAAGCGGTAAAACGGTTGTAGCAATGGCAATAGCCTATGCCTTTGCCAAGGAGGGTTATCAAACAGCCCTTATGGTGCCAACGGAAATTTTGGCACAGCAACATTACGAAAACTTTAAAAAACTCCTTGAGCCCTTGGGTATAAAGGTTGCTCTCCTTACGGGGTCGGTAAAGGGTAGTTTAAGGAAAAGCCTTCTTTACCATACGAGCAGGGGAAATATTCATGTGGTAATTGGCACTCATGCCCTTTTTCAAGAGGGCGTAGAATTTAGCAAGCTTGCCTTTGTTGTTATAGACGAGCAGCATCGCTTTGGTGTTATGCAAAGAAAACTCCTTTTGGAAAAGGGAAAGGGCTATTATCCCCATTGCCTTGTTATGAGCGCAACACCAATACCAAGAACCCTCGCCCTTTCTTTGTACGGAGACCTTGACATTTCCATAATAGACCAGATGCCAAAGGGAAGAAAACCCGTAATAACAAAAATTCTGTATGAATCCGAATTTGAAAAGCTTTTGGAAGTGGTAAAAGGTGAGCTTTCCAAGGGCAATAAGGTATATGTCATATATCCCCTAATAGAAGAATCCGACAGGCTTCAACTAAAGGCAGCCACGAGGGAATATGAAAGGTGGAAGGAGCTTTTTCCCCAATGGCAAGTACTCCTTATGCATGGAAAACTAAAAGAGGAAGAAAAAAGGAAGATTATGGAGAAGTTTAAAGAGGAAGCTCACATACTTGTATCCACCACAGTGGTAGAGGTAGGCGTTGACGTGCCGTCGGCCACTTTGATGATAATAGAATCGGCCCATAGATTTGGACTTTCACAACTTCACCAACTTAGGGGAAGGGTAGGAAGGTCTGACAAGCAAAGCTATTGCTACCTTGTACTACCCGATGAGCTAAAAAGGGATATGGAAACCGTAAATAGGCTAAAAATCCTTGTAAGGTCTAACAATGGCTTTGAGATTGCGGAGGAGGACTTAAGGCTTAGGGGACCAGGTGAGCTTATTGGAGAATCCCAATCGGGATACTTTGGCTTTTGGGTGGCAAGCCTTTCAAGAGCCCAAGATAGAGCCCTTTTGGAAAGGGCAAAGGAGTACGCAAAGGAAATTATAGAAAAGGACCCAAGCCTTGGAGGATATCCAGAACTTAGAGAGTTACTATTGCGTAGATACGGCGATAAGATGGATCTTTCTTATATAGCCTGAAATTCTGGAGAGCAAAAGAAAAAGCGCAGGCCAAAATAAAACCTCCATAGGCGATAGTTGTAGGTATAGGCATAAACCCTGTATGATCCACCTTCATTGATAACTTCCCTAATAGTTCTTTGGTCAAAAACCTTATAAAGCTTACCATTATGAAGTATGAATAAAAGCACCTTTTTATTGAGCATGTCTATGGAAAGGGTGGCAGGAGTTTTTATAGTATCTCCAGGAAAATAAAAACCCTGTTTTGAGTAAAGATA
>CALLAD010000106.1 GCA_938002625.1 uncultured Aquificaceae bacterium | reverse complement strand
TCCCTTCTTGGCAAATAGTGGTTTGATGGGTTTGTGCCCATATCGGGGAAAAGGACAAAGCCATTATTCTCCTTTATGACTTTGTAAGCTTCGCTGTTGGGGTCTTCTATGTCTCCAAAAAATCTTGCCCTTGCAGGGCAGGTTAAAACGCAGGCTGGTTTTCTTTGTTCTGGCGGAAGGGATTCGTCATATATTCTATCTATGCAAAGGGTGCATTTTTTCATAACTTTGTCTGCCTCATCAAATTCCCTGCATCCGTAAGGACAAGACCAAGAGCATAGTTTACAGCCTATACAATCATCGTAGTTCACCAATACTATACCATCCTGTTCCCTCTTGTAGCTTGCTCCCGTTGGACAAACAGGCACACAAGGAGCATCTTGGCAATGAAGGCAGGATTTGGGAAGGTGAAAAACCTGCGTATTGGGAAAATCTCCTATTTCATAGGTCATTATTCGGTTGTACCAAACTCCCTGCGGTTCTTTGCCATAAGGGTCAAAATCCGACAAAGGTCCAAAAGCTGCTTGTGTGTTCCATTCCTTGCAGTTGGTGGCACAAGCATGACAACCTACGCACGTGTTTAAGTCTATTACAAGGGCGTACTGTGCCATACTTTTACCTCCTTTATGGCTTGTACCTTAGTATGGGAATCCATCTTTCCTGTATATAATTCAAGGGTTTTATGGAAAACTGGGGATAGGTTTCTGGTGTTTGGTCCTCTGCTTTGTATACTTTAACCTTGGTATCAAACCATGCAAGGTGTCCCGTTATGGGATCTCCGTAATAAACTTCCTTTCCACCTATCTTTATGCTATGGGGTATTACGTGGTTTAAAAGAAATCCCTGAGTTCCTTCTTCTGCATCGGGTTTTAATCCCCATGCTCCTTTCATCTTTCCTATGGCATTCCACGTCCATACAGAATTGGGCTCTGTGGTTTCCGTTAAGTACACTTGACATTTAACTTTTCCAATTCTTGATTCTACCCATACCCAATCTAAGTGTTTTATGCCAAGTTCCTTTGCTGTCTTTGGGTTCATGTAAAGATAATTTCTTGAAGATATTTGACGTAACCATGCATTCTGAGAATCCCACGAATGGTACATCCATTGGGGCCTTTGGGTAAAGGCATAAAGAGGGTATTCTTTACCAGATACTTCTTCCTCAAAAGGTGGATACCAGAAGGGTAAGGGATCAAAGTATTTTATAAGCCTTTCCCTTAGTATGGGGTCGTTGGGTGGTTGATTTTTACCTTCCCAAAGTCCTTGTCCAGCAAGCCTAAAGGTCTGCAATGTTTCAAGGTAAAAGTTAAAAATTATAGGTGCTACTTTTTTAATAAAACCAACGCTTACCGCCCACTCTTGGTAGTTTTTATTAACGTGTCTATAATATTTGGCCTTTTCTGGAAGCTTGTAATAGAAAAAGCCTCTGTTCTTTATATACATATCCAGTTGGTTGGGATTTGGTTCTCCTACAAAGTGCTTATCTCCATTTTTTCCACGCCATCCCGCAAGAGCTCCAATACCCGGCCTAATTTGCCAGTTTACTAGGAAATCTTTGAAGTCTTTATATTTCCTTGAGCCATCGGGATTTACAAAACCAGGGAGCTTAAGCCTTGAGCCAAGCTCCACCATAACATCTCCCCATCCTTTTACATCGTATCCATTGCTCTGTGGGTCCACTATGGGATGCCTTAGTGCATCTACAGGGCCATCTACGGCCGATGGAGGCCTATCAAGCAAGGATAGGGCAAACCACTGCTCAAGGTATGTAGCATCAGGCAAAACAAGGTCCGAATAAGCCACCTGCTCACTGTAAAAGGCATCTATGGTGATAATCTTTGGGATTATGTAGTTGCCAGCTTGGTCTTTTGCCGTTAAAGCCTCCAATATATAGGGAATGTTCTGAGAGGAATTCCAAGCCATATTAGCCATGTATATCATAAGAACTTCAATTCCATATGGGTTTTGTTCGTAAGCTGCGGGTATTACGTTATGAATGAGCCCGTGGGCTGTAAGGGGAAACCACCAGCTATAGGCATGGTCTATTCTTATGGGATTTCCCTTTTCATCCACTAAAAGGTCATCGGGATTTTGTACATATCCAAGATGAGGACCAGGGTAAACCTCACCATACTTTATTTCATCGGGCCTGCTTATTTTATAGGGTTTTGGAAGGTCTTCTATGTGTTTTGGATAGGGTGGCTTGTTAAGGAATCCACCTGGTACATCCACGACTCCAAGCATCATCATAAGTAGGAAAACAGCCCTTGCTGTTTGGAAGCCATTGGAATGAGAAGCCACACCCCTCATTACATGGAAAGATACAGGCCTTCCTATGGTTTTTTTATGCTTTCTTCCCCAAACATCCACCCATTCTATGGGAAGCTCTATGGGATGATATAGGGCTATTGTTCCTATTTCCTTTGCTATCCTTTCTATGTCCTTTGCGGGTATGCCCGTTATCTTTTCCACCTTTTCTGGGCTATAGTCCTTTATCAACCTTTCTGCGAATATGTCAAAGGCTGGTCTTACCTTAAAGCCCTCTGGAGTTTGAAATTCTCCCACAAAGGCTGGTTCCAAGTCCTCTGGTACTATTCTGTCCGCTGGCTTAAAGGATTGGGATTTTTT
>CALLAD010000105.1 GCA_938002625.1 uncultured Aquificaceae bacterium | reverse complement strand
CTGTACTTGGGAAGATATCTAAACTATCCTATAGCCTTAGAGGGTGCCTTAAAGCTAAAGGAAATTTCTTATATACACGCGGAGGGATATCCAGCTGGAGAAATGAAACATGGACCTATAGCCCTAATAGATGAGAAAACTCCTGCAGTGGCTATAGCTCCAAGGGATAGGGTATACGAGAAAAGCCTTTCCAACATAGAAGAGGTTCTTGCAAGAAAGGGTAAAGTTTTAGGAGTGGGCTTTAAAGGTGATGATAACTTAAAAAGGTTATGCACCGACATAATAGAAATTCCACCAGTAGAAGAGGATTTAACCCCCTTCCTTACCGTGGTACCCCTTCAACTCTTTGCTTACTATATAGCGGACTATCTGGGATTAGATGTGGACCAACCAAGAAACTTGGCAAAAACGGTTACTGTTGAGTGAATAGAAACTTGAGAAGGGCCTTTTGAGCGTGTAGCCTATTTTCTGCCTGAGTGAATATAAAATCGGCATAAGCTTCAAACACTTCCTCCGTGATTTCTTCACCCTTATTCGCTGGTAAGCAATGCATAACCTTTACATCCCCTAAGGCATGGGAGAGAAGCTTTTTATTAACTTGATATGGCATTAGTGATTGAATCTTATCCTCATTCCTTTTTTGGTTCATACTAACCCAAACGTCCGTATAGACCACATGGGCATCCTTTACCGCCTCAATAGGGTTTGTGGTAAGGTAAAGGCTTCCGCCAGTTATTTTACATAAATCCTCTCCAGCTTGGTAGTATAAGCTGCTTGGTTCATAACCCTCCGGTGTTGCTACAAAAAGCTTTAGACCAAAAAGCCCCGCACCAACAAGCCACGTGTTACATACATTGTTTCCGTCTCCAACGTAGGCTATTTTTATATTCCTAATATCTTCTCCAAATACTTCATACAAGGTGAAAATATCGCTTAGTATTTGACAAGGATGGGATAGATCGGTAAGGGCATTTATTACGGGAATGCTTGAATACTGGGCAAACTCCTGAAGCTTTTTATGGGAATCGGTTCTTATTATAATTCCATCAAGATATCTTGAAAGGGTTCTTGAAGTGTCCTTTAGATCCTCACCCCTTGCCACTTGAAGGCTTTCTTCCTGTAAGAATATGGAAGAACCCCCCAGTTGATTTATAGCCACCTCAAAGGATACTCTTGTTCTTGTGGATGGTTTTGTAAAGTATAGGGCTAATGTCTTTCCCTTTAAATATTTTTCCCCATCCAATCCCTTTTTTATATCATAAGCCCATCTTATTATGTTCCAACCTTCATCTGGGCTTATATCCCATAAGTCTACAAAGTTCCTTTTCATTTTATTTATTTTAGCATAAATTAGTTAGGCTTTATTTTAGTGAGTTTAAAATAAAAGCAAAATGGAGCGCAAGGCTGGAGTACTTTTACCTATAAGCTCATTACCTTCGGATTTTGGTATAGGTGATTTGGGCCATAAAGCTTACCAGTTTATAGATTTTTTGGTAGCATCTGGTCATAGCCTTTGGCAAATATTACCCTTAAATCCCACAGAAGAACACCATGGAAACTCCCCCTATTTCTCCATTTCCCTTTTTGCTGGGAACCCCATATTAATAAGCCCAGAATTGTTGTACGAAGAAGGATTAATAAACAAAGAACTTTTGGAAAATTTAAAGGTAGAGGGCACAAATAGAATAGCCTACGGAAAAGTATATAGAAATAAGGAGCATATGCTAAGGGTAGCCTTTGAAAATTTCAAGGAGGATGAAGACTTTCATCTCTTTTGTCAGGAAAATGCCTATTGGTTAGAGGATTATGCCCTTTTTTCTTTTCTACATAAAAAACATAAAAAGCCGTGGTGGCTTTGGGATGAAGAAATAAAAGTAGAGGAGAGGGAAATCTTAAAGGAAAAGTTTACTCAGTATGTTTTTTTTAAACAGTGGAAAGCTTTGAGGGATTACGCAAACTCAAAGGGAATAAAGATAATAGGCGACCTTCCCATTTATCCCGCAAGGGATAGTGTGGATGTTTGGGCAAACAGGGAAATTTTTAAACTGGACCTTATGGCTGGTGTGCCACCCGACTACTTCTCTCCCACTGGTCAGCTTTGGGGAAATCCCGTATACAATTGGCAAAAGTTAAAAGAGAGGGACTTTGACTGGTGGATAAAGCGGATTAAGCATTCTTTAAAACTTTTTGACCTTGTTAGGCTTGACCATTTTAGGGGTTTTTCTGCCTTTTATCAGGTGCCTTATGGAGAAAAAACCGCAGAAAGGGGTTGGTGGGAAAAAGCTCCAGGACATGACCTCTTTGAAAGGATAAAGGAAGAATTCCATCAAATGCCCTTTATAGCAGAAGATCTTGGGACCATAGACCAAGAAGTCATAGAGCTAAGAGATAAGTTTGGCTTGCCCGGCATGAAGGTTTTAGCTTTTGCCTTTTTTGAGAAAAACTCTTCCCATTTACCACACAATCATAGTTATAACTCCGTGGTTTATACCACAACTCATGATAACATGCCAATAAGGGATTGGTTCCTAAAAGAGCTTGATCCTTGGCAAAGGGCAAGGGTGCTTGATTATCTTGGATATGCACCCCAAAGAATAAACGATGCCCTTCTTAGGCTTGCCTACATGTCAGTAGCCAAGTACTGTATAGTACCTCTTCAAGATATTCTTGGCCTTGGAGAAGAGGCAAGAATAAACACGCCAGGGAAAGCTAAAGGGAACTGGGAATGGAAGCTAAAAGAAATGCCCTCCGAGGAGATCAAAGAGTATATAGGGTTTTTAAGTGAAATATATGGAAGGAATGGTTAGGTTTTTTTACCCATTCCTAATACAAAAATATGTGCTATAATCTAAGCCATGAAACCAATTTTGGATTTATTGCCCTTTTTGCTGTTTTTTGTTATAGTCCTTGTCACTATAGCTGGACCAGATATACTTAAAGTAATAGGAGGGATGGCCATGGTTTTTTCACCTTTGGTTTTTATAGTCATCATAGCCATAGTATTTCTTGTAGCTTCAATTAAAATAGTACCAGAATACCAGAGAGCTGTTATATTCAGGCTTGGTAGAGTTATAGGAGCAAAGGGTCCTGGTCTTTTTATCCTGATTCCCATCATAGATCAAATGGTAAAGGTAGACCTAAGAACCGTTACCCTTGATGTACCTACACAGGACATAATAACTAAGGATAACGTATCCGTAAGCGTGGATGCCGTGGTTTATTTTAGAGTTGTTGATCCAGTAAAAGCTATAGTAGCCGTGGAAAACTACCTTTATGCAACATCGCAAATCGCCCAAACTACTCTAAGGAGTGTATGCGGTGCTGCAGAGCTTGATGAGTTGCTTTCCGAAAGGGAAAAGCTTAACTTACAACTTCAAGAGATAATAGACAGACAAACAGACCCATGGGGTATCAAGGTGGTGGCTGTGGAGCTAAAGAGAATTGATCTACCAGAAGAGCTACGTAAGGCTATGGCAAGACAGGCGGAGGCAGAAAGGGAAAGGAGGGCAAAGATAATAGCGGCAGAGGCAGAATATCAAGCAGCTCAAAAATTGGCGGAAGCGGCCCAAATCTTGGCTACACAACCCATAGCCATACAGCTTAGATACTTGGAGACTATACAAAACACAGCTACAAAACCCGGCAATACGGTACTTATACCCATACCTACAGAACTTTTTAGAGTTTTCTTTGGTGAAAGCAAAGTACAAAGTCAAGGTTAATAAAGCTGGTTTAATATTCATAGGCATAACCATATTTTTGGGTGTTGCCGCCGTTAATACGGCCAACAATCTTTTATACATGGTAGTATCCTATATGCTTTCCTTTATGCTCTTATCGGGCATCCTTTCCCTATATAACCTTAAGGGTCTTGAGATAACTCTTTTGCCCCCTGAAGAAATCTACGCTGGCACACCTTTTAGCTTTAGGGTAATACTAAGAAACCGAAAAAAATTACCCTCTTTTCTAATTGAGATAAGAAAGGATAAAAATCAGGTGGTTTTCCCCTTCTTAGGAAATAGGGCAGAGGATGAGCTTTCCTTAACTTTTGAAAAAAGAGGTTATTACAAAAAAATTGAATTGGAAGTTTCTTCCTCTTTTCCCGTAGGGCTTTTTGATAGATTTTATAAGGTAGAAGTGCCCATTGAACTGATAGTTTTCCCTAAGCCAATACCCACTCCAGGAATTAGATTAAACCACTTGGGAAAAGAAAGGGAAATGGGAGCTTATACAAACAAAAAAATGGGCTATGATGATCTATATGGAATAAAGGAGTACTCTGGAGAGCCTATAAAGCTTATCCACTGGAAGGCTTTTGCTAAGACGGAAAATTTGTACGTAAAAAACATGATAGAAGAGGCTGCCCCACCTGTTATTCTATCCTTAGATAGCGTGGATGGAAACATAGAGGAGCGCATCTCAAAGCTTACCTACTTAGTTTTAAAACTTACAGAGCAAGGCAGGCCCGTTGGTTTAAAGCTTCCTCAGAATACCATAGAGCCATCCACTGGACAAAAGCACAAAAGGAGAATACTTACAGAGTTAGCCCTCCTGTAATAGCGCTTTTGGATAGGATCCAAGAACTTTAACCATTTGACATCTCTCTTGAAGCAAATTTAAAGCCTTTTTTATCCTTTCTTCTTCTATATGACCCTCCAAGTCCACAAAAAAGACATAATCCCATAATTTTTTCTTAGATGGTCTTGAAACTATCTTTGTCAAGTTTATGTTGTAACTATAAAAGCTTTCAAGGGCTTTATAGAGTGCTCCTGCTTCATCTTTTACAGCAAATATTAGGCTTGTCTTATCTTTGCCCGTGGGCTTCATGGACCTTTTGCCGATTATAAGGAACCTTGTGTAGTTGTTGGGGTTATCCTGTATGTTTTCTGCAAGGATATTTAAGTGGTATGTGTAAGCCGCTACCTCACTGGCAATAGCTCCAGCCCTTTCCATTTCTATCACAAGCTCGCATGCCTTTGCCGTGCTCTCTGTCTCTACAAGACTTGCCCAAGGTACGTTTTTGCTTATCCATTCTTTACATTGTGCCAAGGCATGTTTATGGGAGTATATGGTTGTTATATTCTTTATACTACTGGCAGTTGAAAGAAGATTAAGCTTTATAGGTATAACTATCTCCCCTACGATCTTCAGGTCAGATTCCAAAAACATATCCAGCGTGTAGTTTACTACCCCCTCTGTAGTATTCTCCACCGGCACCACGCCATAGTCTGCCCTTCCAAGCTCCACTTCCTTAAAAACATCTCCTATGGTACTAACGGGGATATAATGGGCAGAAAATCCAAAGTATTCCAAGGCGGCTTGATGGGTAAAGGTGGCTTTTGGTCCAAGGTAGGCAATTTTTAGTTCCTTCTCCAAAGACAGGCAAGCGGAAATAATTTCCCTGTATATATGAAGAAGAGCTTCTGTGGGAAAATTCTCTCCATATGTTTCCTTATTGAGTTTTATTATCCTATTTAATATTTCTCTCTCCCTTTCAGGCACGTGGATTTCATGCCCTAATTCTTTTTTTACCTCCCCAACTTTCTTTGCCAGCTTTGCCCTTTCGTTTAAAAGCTTAAGAATTTGCTCATCTATTTGATCTATTTTTTCTCTTAAAGCCTTTAACTCGTCCATAATAAAGAATTTAGGGAATTATCCGGATTTATTTTAATATAGTTTTGATCTCTCTTTTTCCAATACTTCCTACGCCTTCTGTATATATATCTTAGATGCTCCTTTAAGAGAAGACTTGGATATTTACCCTTGGCAACTTTATGCAAATGCCACCACCATTTTTCCATAGGTTGGCTATCATCGTCTTCCATTGGCTCATCGGAACTTTCAAGGAGTTCAATAAACCTATGAACATTTTGGAAAAGCTTTGCATCCGCCTTTTTAACGTATATGCTATCCTCCAACCCCTCTTGATGTACCTTTTCTCTTAATTTTATTATAAGATCTGGATAGCTTACGCCGTAATTAAATAGCAGTTCAACTTCCGCAAAATAAATATAATCTGTATCAAGTTTCCTCTTAAATTCCCCCATAATACTTTAAATTATAAACTATGAGAAAAATCATTGTAGTGGGTAGCGGTATAATTGGCTTAAGCTGTGCTTTTCTTTGTTCCCTTGAAGGCTATAAGGTACAAGTTATAACAAGGAATCCAGAAGAAGCTGCCTCTTGGATAGCTGGGGGCATGCTTGCTCCCTTTTCTGAAGGATTGCAAGGAAGCTTTTTTGAATTTTCCTATAAAAGCTTAAAGGACTATCCAGAATTCGTAAGGTTATTAATGGAAGTTTCAAGACAAAGGGTAAACTTATGGGAAGATGGCATTTATAGAGTTGTGTTAAAGGGAGAAGAAAGTCTTCTTGAAGTGGCGGAAGGATACAGAAGATTGGGATATAAGGTAACCATGGAAGAAGGAAAGGAGTGGCTTTCTAAGGAGGTTATAAGCCTTATCAATTACGAGGAAGAAGCTTGGGTGGATACCGAGATGCTCATGGATGCCCTTTTCTTTGCCATAAAGAGGCTCTCCGTGGATGTTGTGATTGATGATATTACGGCAATTGAAAGACAAGGAGAAAAAATAAATGCCTTAAAGGGTTTAAAGGATACTTATAGGGCGGATTTTTACCTTTTTGCCCTTGGATCTTGGACTGGGGAACTCTTTGATGTGCCCATATATCCCATAAAGGGCCAAGCCTTGAAGTTAAAGGGCGAGAACCTTCCAAAGGTTCACTATTCTTCCATATCCTACCTTATTCCGAGGGAAAATTATATCTATATAGGGGCAACTTCCGAAAACGTAGGCTTTTTATCGGGAAACACCTTAGAGGGTATTAAAAATCTATCGGGGGGAGCCATAAGGGTTGTACCATCCTTGGCTAAGGCCAAGGTAATAAGCATGCTTTATGGCTATAGGCCAGCAACTCCTGATGAAATGCCAATTTTTGAAGTAGGAGAGAACTATATGCTGGCCTCTGGTCATTATAGAAATGGTATTCTACATGCCCCTATAACGGCAAGGATTGCCCTGGAGTATATAAAAGGCAATAGATCGCCCTTTATAGAAATGTTTTCTCCAAAGAGATTCTTAACCAAATCTTAATAAAACTTTAAAGAATTCTTAACAGAGGGATGATAGAAATATATACCAAATATCCATAAAATAGGTTTAGCCATGGGTGAGTATTTTGGAGACATACTAAGAAGGGCATTGAACAGAAGAGATGTTTTAAGAGCCGCCCTTTTTGGTGGTGCGGGTTTAATTCTTTCTCCCGTTATTGGTTATGGTGGTGGTATTTCCTCAATGTCAAAAATTTTAAGCTTCAAAACCATATATCCCAATACTGAAGACAGGGTTGTTGTACCCGATGAATTCAATTACAAGGTGGTTATAAGGTGGGGGGATGCCCTTGATAATGGTCCCAACTTAGATTGGGACAGGATATACCAAAATGGTCCCACAGATTATGATGTGGAGCGCCAGAAGAGGTGCTTTGGATACAACTGCGACTTTGTGGGCTTTTTAAAAACTCCCGATGGGAGAGTCCTTCTTGTGGTAAACCATGAATACACGAACCCAACACTAATGTTTGCCAATCTTTCATTTACACTCCAAAAAGTAAGGCTAATGATGGAAGCCCATGGCG
>CALLAD010000104.1 GCA_938002625.1 uncultured Aquificaceae bacterium | reverse complement strand
CGTATATGCTCGCAGATATACCAGCAGGTCCACCCCCTATTATTACAAGGTCATACATGGTAATAATTTTATCAAGGAGGAGCTATATTTATTAAAACTATGGGCATATTTATAGAAGACCTTTTAAACTTTGGCAACCTTATAGACGCGGAGATTGAAATAAAGTTAAGCCAAGAGCATTTAAAAAAGGCTTATGCCAATCTTGATTTTTATATAAGGGATGGGATTTTGGGAATAGTCTTTAATAGGAAAAGCTTTCTTTTTAACAAAACTCATGAGATAAGGCTTTCTGATGTGGATTCAAGGGTTAGAAAGGATAGAGAAAACCAAAGGCAATGGGTATTCTTAAAATTGCTATCAAAAGGCGGTCTTGAGGAGCTTACCAAATTGGAAGCCTTTGCCACAGAAGGAGATTACCTTGGTATGGATATTATGCCCGCCATTGTGTATACGGAAACTTACGAAAAAATTCCAAGACAATTTAGGGAAAAGCTTATCATAAACAAATGTAAAATTGGGAAAGATAGCTTTTCTGTTTTCTTTAAGTTTGAAAAATGATGGTATAATTCCTTCTTGGAGGAAAAGAGGATGGCAAGAGTATATTACGATCAAGATGCAAGCTTAGAACCTCTAAAAGGTAAAAAAGTGGCCATTTTGGGTTATGGTAGTCAGGGTCATGCCCATGCCCTTAACCTTAGGGACAGTGGCATAGAGGTTATTATTGGCTTGTATCAAGGCAGCAAATCAAGGCAAAAGGCAATAGCCGATGGCTTTACCGTATTGGAACCAGAAAGGGCTGTTCAAGAGGCAGACATAATCATGTTCCTAACCCCGGATACAGTTCAACCACAGATATACAAGGAAAGCGTGGAGCCCTTCTTAGACGCGTCTAAAAGCCTTGCCTTTGCCCATGGTTTTAACATACACTTTAGGCAGATAGTGCCACCCAAGGATGTGGATGTTTTTATGGTGGCTCCGAAGGGCCCTGGCCATCTGGTAAGGTGGATGTACGAAGAGGGTAAGGGCGTTCCAGCTCTTATAGCCGTATATCAAAACCCATCGGGCACCTGTAAAGAAAAGGCCCTTGCTTATGCAAAAGCCTTGGGTGCCACGAGGGCTGGAGTTATAGAAACCACCTTTAAGGAAGAAACAGAAACAGACCTATTTGGAGAGCAATCGGTTCTTTGTGGTGGCGTAACAGCCCTTATAAAGGCTGGTTTTGAAACTCTAATAGAGGCTGGCTACCAGCCAGAGGTTGCCTACTTTGAATGCCTTCATGAACTAAAGCTAATAGTAGACTTGATATATCAATATGGTATAGCAGGGATGAGGTATTCTATATCGGATACAGCTAAGTACGGAGACGTAACAAGGGGAGAGAGGATATACAAGGCTGTAAAACCCCTTATGAAGGAAATACTGGAAGAAATACAAAAGGGAGAGTTTGCAAGGGAATGGATACTGGAAAACCAAGCAGGTAGACCCGTATTTAATGCCCTGCTTGAAAAGGACAGACATCACACCATAGAAAAGGTGGGAGAAGAACTAAGAAGGATGATGCCTTGGATAAGCAGTAAGGAGCTAAAATGAACCTTACTAAAAAAAGGGAAGCCTTAAAGAAGGTATACACGCCGGTGGCAATTGCCCTTTATAAGCTTCATTTTCCACCGAATCTTATAACCTTTATTGCCATTTTCTTTGGTATGGCTTCTGCCTATGCCTTTTATCATGGTAAGTTGCTTACTGGTGCAGCCTTTTTATTCTTGTCGGGGCTTTTTGATTTAGCGGATGGTATGGTAGCTCGCCTTTCTGAAAGGGCTTCTAAATTTGGAGCTGTCTTTGATTGGCTTGCCGATAAGTGGGTTGATGGCTTTGTTCTTGGCACCATAGGATATATATACGCTGGACCCCTTACAGCAATAACCGCCGTTACAGCTTCCATGCTCCATTCCTTTATAAAGCCCGTAGTTTATGCAGAAATAGGCTATGAAGAGAGAAAAAAGGGAAAAATAAGCGATCCCTTGGAAGGTGTTGGCTTTTTTGGAAGACCAGAAACCCATTTGTCCATAATCTTTTTTGCCCTTATGGAAAGAATTCATGCACCAGTGGGTCTTGAGTTTGGGATAAAGCTTATTGCTATTCTTACCTTAGCATCCTTATTTCTAAGGATTTTGTACCTTTACAAGCACTATGGGAGAGAATACGAATGAGGCCATACATAATAATAGTTTCTGAGGTTAGCGTGGACGGAAAGCTTACCCTTTATAGAGGAGCTTCAAGCAAGGAACTTATGACCCTTATGGACCAAGAGGCTTACAGATACCTTCATGAAGTTAGAGCAAAGGTGGATGGCATAATGGTGGGATGCGAGACGGTAAGAACAGATAACCCAAGCCTTACGGTAAGGTATGTGGAGGGGAAAAATCCCGTTAGAATAATTCCATGCTCCACTGCCAACGTACCCACCGATGCCAATATTTTCTCAAAAGATGCTCCAACCATAATAGTAACAACCACGAGGGCACCAAAGGAAAAGATTGAAAAAATAAAGGAAATTGGCGCAGAGGTTTTAGTGGTAGGCGATGACTTAGTGGACTTTGACAAGCTTATGCCCATACTTTATGAAAAGGGGATAAAAAGCCTAATGGTGGAGGGTGGCGCTTCCATAAACTGGGAATTTATACGCAGGGGGTATGTAGATGAAATAAGGTTAATCCACCTCCCAGTTATAGTGGGTGGTGAAAATGTTCCCACCTTGGTCGGTGGGGAGGGCTTTAAGAGCCTGAGAAACCTTTTACACCTACGCCTTAGAGCTCACTTTAAAAGGGGCAATCATCTAATAACCGAATGGGAAGTGGTTAGATAATGATCGATGAGCTTGCAAGGGGGTTAATGGCTCAAATAGTTCAATCACATACAAGCTGGGTTCTGCTGCTCGAAGAGATAGTT
>CALLAD010000103.1 GCA_938002625.1 uncultured Aquificaceae bacterium | reverse complement strand
CCATCTACAAGGGAAAGAACTCTTTCCTCTTCTTTCGTGAGTTCTGCTTTCTTTATTATTTCTTGTGAACCATTCACTGGTTCAAAAACCAGAAGTTCGTCAGATATTTTTCTTTCAACCTCCTCTGGCAACAGAGTTCTGGAAGCCATCATAATTATTTTTTCTGTGGGATAGACAAAGCCATAGTTGTTCGAGGAGTACTTTACAAACCCAGGAGTGAAGGAAAATACACCATTTTTAATATCCAATCTTTTAATAAGAAACCTTTCTACGGTTCTAAAAAGATTTTCTTTGCTGATGCGAAGCTTTTCAATAAGCACATCAAAGTCTTTCTCTGTATAAACTCTGAAAACTCTGTCTACTGGCCGAGCAAAGATTATCTGTCCATCTTTCACATAGTATGCTACTATCATATCTGGCCACTCAACCAGTAAAATCCCATTTTTTTTATCTTTTAGTATCACTTGGAGAACGTCCACAAAACTGAAGCTTGCTAAGTCCCCTATCAAAGCCATGGCACCTTTATACCAAACTTTTAAGCTTGTCTTGGGCCTTTTTTATCTCCATCAGTAAAAGCCCAAGCTTTGCGTTGTTGTCTGCAAGCACCACCATTACCGCATCCTTTCCTACGCCAGTAAGGATAACGTAGCCGTCTGCTCCCTTTATGGTTATCTGTTCTAAGACACCCTTTGCCAACTCTTCTGAAACCCTTTCACCTAAGGACAGTATGGCTGCACTCATTGCGGCTATTCTATCCTCCTCCATACCAGGTTTAAGCACAGAGGCTATAGGTAACCCATCCGCAGAAACTAAGGATGCTCCTTCAAGCCCAGTATTTTTTATAAGCTCTTGTAGAACTTGGGTATATCTATCCATTTTCCCTCCTTCTACTAAATAATTATACGAAAAACTTCCAAAATATGTAATCGTACAAAATGCCCATAGCTATAGAAAAAAGAAGCCAAAAGATAATGTATGATAAAACTAAAGCCTTTGGAAGGAACTTTAAAGTGGCAAGCACAGTTGGAATACATATACCCGTACTACCTAAGATAAAGGTTAGAGAATTTCCCAAGGTAAACCCTATATCTTTTAGGGCCTTTGCAATAGGCACTTCTTCACCAGAGCATACATAAACAGGAATGGCCATAAAAGATATAAGAGGATAAGAGATAAAGCTTCCTGCAATAGATTTTACTATCTGAACAGGTACAAGGGTTTTAATAAGGGATGCAATAAGTATACCCAAGAAAAGATATTTACCTATACCTAAGAGGTTGTCCCTTAGGTAATAAAAGAAGAGGCTTAAACTCCTATTTTGTTTAGCTCCACCTATTGTAGAGGGTAAACCCATTGGCTTGACAAATATTATAGCCATAAGATAAGCGAAAATAAGGGCAAAAAAGAAAGTACCTATTAACCTTACTAAAGTCATACCTAAGCCAAAATAACCATATGTAAGCAGTAAAGTAACGGGAGATATTATAGGGGCAATTACAAGGAAAGAAAGAACGGGGGCATAACTCCTTGACATACTGTTTATAAGGTTTGCCACTGGCAGCATGGAACAAGAACATAAGGGTAAAAGACCACCCAATATACCCGTATATATAGCCGATGTTTTTCCCCTTTTCAATATTACCTTTAACCAATTAAGACTGGTAAAACCTTGGAGAAGAGAAGTTATGAAGACAGAAACCAAGAAGTAAGGTAGTATATCAACTGTATAGTCATAGAAGCTCCTTAAAAATATTTTTAGAAGATCCATAGGGAAAAATATATTTAATTCAGCAAAAAGTAAAGTATGAGAGAGGTTATAACTCCCGCTACCAAGTCATCAAATATAACTCCATAACCCTTGGGTAATCTCTCAAAAAGGTTTATGGGAAAGGGTTTTAATATATCAAGCATCCTAAAAATTATAAACCCAAGCAGCATAGCCTTTAGGGTTGGCTCCACAAAAAGAAAAGAGAAATAATAGCCAACTATTTCGTCTATTACAACATCCTCTGGATCCTTTTCCCTTGTGAGTTCTACCATGTAGTTGGAAGACCATACTGCTACTATAAGAAGCAAAATTCCAAACAAGAGGGTTAACCACAATTTATGTACAAGTAAATAAACAAGGGGAATTCCCAAAAGGGTACCAACAGTACCCGGGGCATACCTAAATCTACCAACATAAAAACCCGTTGCGATCAACTCTTGCCACATTATATGTCTATCTTTGCAAATTTCTTTCTGCCCTCTTCAAATATATCTCCACCGTATATGTCGTTTGCTACTATCACTGGGAAATTTTCCACATAGAGCCTTCTTACTGCCTCTGTACCCAAATCCTCGTAGGCTACAATTTCGGAGGATTTTATACATTTTGATAAAAGGACGGCTACACCGCCCACGGCAGCAAAATATACGGCCTTATACTTTTTCAAAAGCTCCTTTACCTGTGGAGACCTGTAGCCTTTACCTATCATCCCTTTAAGGCCCAATTTAAGAAGATCTTCTACGTATTTATCCATCCTTATGGAAGTTGTTGGGCCAGCAGAGCCTATCACTTGTCCAGGTTTTGGGGGTGTAGGTCCCACATAATAGATAATCTGTCCTTTAATATCAATGGGTAAGGGTTCACCCCTATGAAGGGCTTCTACCACCCTTTTGTGCGCTGCATCCCTTGCCGTATATATGTACCCCGTAATTAGAACCTTATCTCCTGCCCGAAGATTCTCAATAGTTTCATCGGTTAAGGGTGTTGTTATTCTTTTCTCCATATAAAGATTATAAGGGATTAGAGGGAAAAGCTTATAATATTTATAATGGAATCCGTAAATCCATGGGCCTATTTTCTTAGCTACTTCTGGATACTTCTTTTTTTCATCTTTATAATTTTACCCATATGGAGAAGATATCTTCTCTCAAAGGCAAGGGAAGCCCTTATAAGACAACTTGAGGAAAAAAGGGGAAGCCGAGTTATAACCCTTATTCACAGGCAGGAAAGCTTTGGGCTTTTCGGTATTCCCATATTTAGGTATATAAACATAGAGGACTCTGAACAAGTGCTAAGGGCTATAAGAATGACACCGCCCGATATGCCCATTGATTTGATAGTTCATACGCCTGGTGGTTTGGCTTTGGCATCTGCTCAAATAGCCAACGCCTTGGTAAGACACGGAGGTCCAGTAAGAATAATAGTCCCCCATTATGCTATGTCGGGTGGAACGCTCCTTGCCCTTGCCGCCGATGAAATAATAATGGATCCCAACGCCGTATTGGGCCCAGTAGATCCTCAAATAGGGCAAATGCCCGCCACTTCAATTTTAAAAGTCCTTGAGAAAAAGGATCTAAAGGACATAGAGGATCAAACCCTCATACTTGCCGATGTAGCCCAAAAGGCAATAAACCAGATGAAGAATTATCTTGTGTGGCTTCTTACTCAAAATGGTATGGAAGAAGAAAGGGCAAAGAATATAGCAGAAGAGTTGGCCACTGGTAAATATACCCATGACTATCCCCTCACCGTTGAATATCTAAAAAGCTTGGGTCTTAAGATAAGTACAGATGTGCCAGAAGAAGTATATAAGCTTATGGATCTTTTCCCACAACCAATGGGATCTCAAGTGCCATCTGTTCAATACATACCAGTACCGTACAAAACAAACCATGGAGGTAAGTCTTGAGGGTAAAAGCAGGAATTGTTGGATGCGGTGTCGTAGGGACTGGAGTTGTAGAGCTTCTTTTAAAAAATACCGAGACAATAAGAAAAAAAACGGGCATAAGTATAGAAATATCAAGGGTAGCTGATAAGGACTGGGAAAGAAAAAGGAGTTTTGATGTTCCCAATGAACTAAGAACAACCGATTACAAGCAGGTTATAGAGGATTCCCATATAGTGGTAGAGCTTGTTGGTGGTAAAGGTTTTGCAAAGCAACTTATAAAAGAAGCCTTAGAGAAGGGAAGGCATGTAGTCACTGCTAACAAACATCTTCTTGCAGAAGAAGGTGAGGAGCTTTTCAAATTGGCGGAGGAAAGGGGATTGTGCATAGGTTTTGAGGCTTCGGTGGGCGGGGGTAT
>CALLAD010000102.1 GCA_938002625.1 uncultured Aquificaceae bacterium | reverse complement strand
TAACGATGAAGCATCCTTCAATGAAGTCTTTAAAGCTTTGAGGGAAGAGGCTGGAAAGTAAATTGAAGTTGTACAAAAGGGCGGGTAAAAACCTGCCCTTTTTTTATTTTTTAGGAGGTTTCTTATGTATAAATTTCTTTCTGAAGAATGGATAAAAGCATATGCCGACGAATGGAATAAAAACGAAAAATTAAAAAGAGAGCTAAAGGACTTCTCCGCCAGTATAAAGTACTATGTGGAAGGGAAGGATGAAGATGCTGTGGAGCTCATAGTTGAGAAGGGAATAGCTAAATCCGCGGGCAAGGCCGATAATAAAAAGTATGACTTTGAGCTTTGGGCAAGCTTAGAAAACTGGAAGAAGTTGGCAACTGGAGAGATGGGGCCAAGAGCTGCCATGCTTACTAAAAGGTTAAAATTCAAGGGTTCTATGATAACGGCTATGAAGTATATGGGCGCCTTTGAGGAGAGTCTACGCATGATGTCTACAGTAGCTACCGACTGGAATTTATAATAACCTTATGGATTTCTCCATCTTTGAAAACCTTTTTGACGGTGTTCTTGTTATAGATGAGAATTTTAGGGTAGTATACGCCAATAGGTCTGTCACGGAGCTCATAGGTGATAATGTTGTAGGTAAGGAATGTAGAGGCCTTTTCTCTATATGTGCAAGCTGTCCTTTCAATTACGTAAAAGAGGAGGGTGAGGGAGTTCAGGTTTATGATATTGCTTTAAAGAACTCAAAACATGTATGCTGGAGCATGTCTCCCTTGTACAAAAAGGGCAAATTTATGGGTGTTTTGGAGGTTTTCAGGGATGTTAGCAACGTGGTTCATTGTATAGTAGAAGCGGAGCGACAGAGGACTTATAAAGAAACCATACTAAACTCCATAGTGGAAGCTATATTGGTGCTTGATACAGAAGGAAAAGTGGTGGAGCATAACAAGGTTGCGGGTAGAATGCTATGCAGAGAGGAAGAAAAAAGCTTGGTGGGGAAAAACATAAAGGACCTTATAAACCTATCCCTTGAGGAACTGCCACCAGAAGGAGAAAGGGCTGACATATACGTAGAAACGCCGTGCGGAAAGGAAAAGGCATCCCTTTTAATCTCACCTATGACCTCTGGCTTTGGCTATGTAGTGTCCCTTTATGTGGTAAGAGAAGTAGCTCTTTGTGACCTTAGAGAGGAGGAGACCATAATAACAAAAAGCCCAGCCTTTCAAAGGGTTCTGGACATGGCAAGAGCTGTTGCAGATTATGACGTGAATGTTTTAATAGAGGGTGAAACGGGTACGGGTAAAAACCTTCTTGCCAAGTATATACATTACCTTTCACCAAGAAGGGATGGTCCCTTTATCAAGGTTAATTGTAGTGCCATACCAGAAGGCCTATTGGAGGCAGAGCTCTTTGGATATGTTAGGGGAGCTTTTACTGGTGCCATAAAGGATAAACCTGGAAAGGTAGAACTGGCAGAAGGTGGAACCCTCTTTTTGGATGAGATAGGAGAGATGCCCCTTTCCTTACAAGCAAAAATCTTGCACCTTGTCCAAGAAAAGGAATTTGAAAGGCTTGGAGATACAAAAACAAGGAGAGCTAATATACGCATAATAGCTTCCACAAATAAAGACTTAAAAGAGCTTGTAAGACAAGGACAATTCAGGGAGGATTTATACTATAGACTAAACGTAGTAAAACTCCATCTTCCACCCCTAAGGGAAAGAAGAGAGGACATATCCCTATTGGTAGGTTATTTCATAGACAAGTATTCTAAAAAGTACTCCAAAAGGATAAAAGGCATAAGTTCAGAAGCTATGAAGCTTCTCCTATCTTACAGCTTTCCGGGTAATATAAGGGAGCTGGAGAACATTATTGAGCATGCCATTATAACTTGCAAAGGAAGTCTTATAAAACCCGAGGATCTATCCCTTGACATGGATCTAAGCCGTGCTCATGTAATGGAAGAAAGAGAGAGGATAAAAAGAGTTCTTGAGCAAGTGGGTGGAAATAGAAGCTTAGCGGCAAAAATTTTAGGAATGCATAGAACCACACTATGGAGAAAACTAAAAGAACTTGGAATAAGTTAAAATATCTTCCCATGAAAATAGTGGCAAAAAGTTTAAGCATCGAGGTGGTAGGTGAAATCCATAGATGCCACGATGGTGAAAATTCAAAGTTTTATTGTTTACCAGTTAGGATACACTTTGATAATGGAGAGGTAAAGGAGCATATGCTAAGAGCCCATGGTGAACCAAAAACATTAAAGGATTTCTTAGAAAATAAAAAGGGCCTTAGGGATAAGATGGAAAAATCCTTTGGTCTTTTGGAAAATGGTAAGGTGGTATACATAGGCTATTCAGAGGAATAATTTTTTCACTTCTAATATATCTTCCTCTATTTGTTTTATCAATTCCTTTGGGCTTGGGAATTTTCTTTCTTCCCTTAAAAACTTTAAAAATTCCACCTTTAAAAGCTTACCCCTAAGATTTCCATTAAAGCCGATGATATGAACCTCTAACACTTTCCTTTTACCTTCAAAGGTCGGCCTTTTGCCGTAGTTGGCTACACCAAAGAATTGATCCTCTACCCTTACGGCATAAACGCCCTCCCTTAGGCATAGGTTTTCTGTATTTTCAAAGTTTGCCGTAGGAAATCCAAGGGAAGATCCCCTTCCTTCTCCCTTTATTACTTTTCTTTTTATGAAGTAATTCTTTCCAAGATACAAAGAAGCCTCTTCTATTCTTCCCATATGCAAAAGTCTTCTTATAAGGGTGCTGCTTACCACATGGCCGTTTACTTTATAGGCTTGTAATTCCTCCACTTCAAAGCCAAGCTCCCTTCCCATTTCCTTTGCCAGTTCTATTTCTCCTTCCCTTTTGTATCCAAACCTCCAATCATAGCCTATAACGAGATACTTAGCCCTAAGCCTTTGATGGATAATTTCTCTTATAAAATCCTCCGCCCTAAGAGTTGAAAATTTTTTATCAAACCTAATAAAAATAACCCTATCAATACCTTCTTTCCTTATAAGCTCTGCTCTTTCGTGAGGGGTGGTAAGCTCGCAGGGTGCTTGAAAAGGTGATAAAACCTTTATTGGATGGGGATAAAAGGAAAGGGCTATACTCTTTAATCCTCTTTCCTTACTTATTTCCCTTACCCTTCTAAATAAGGACCTATGGCCAAGATGTACGCCGTCAAAGTTGCCTATGGTTATTATGGTATCTTCCTCCTCACCCTCTATGCACTTGAAAGATTTCGGACAATCGCTATGGCTTGTTCTTAAGTAAATTATTTCTTCCATAGCCTTTTTACTCTTTCCCAAAAGCTCAGCTCTTGCGTTACCTCCAGCTTTTCCTCCACTGTGAACCTATCCAAGTAATCATCCAAAAGCAAGAATCTATCGCAGATTTTACGAAGATGATAGGAGCTTGTTCTTTTAAAGGAGGCATTTTCCACCCTTTTGCCTATTCTTTGCACTTCCTCCACCGTATAGGAAAAATCACTATCACCGCTCACAAGGACGGCCGTATCAAAAACATTCATATAAGCCATGCTTAACATATCGGTTGCAAGCATTATATCCACTTCTTTCTCTATGTATTCTCCGGATGGAAGCTTCCTTAATTTTGCCAATTTTACTTTTATACCACTTAGGGATAGTTCTTCAAGGAATCTTCTTTGCCTTATGTAGCTTTCCCATTCTGGGCTGTTTTTCTTTATGTCCTTTTCTTGGGGGATAGCACCATAAAAATAGGCCCTTATAAGCTTTCTGTCCTCCCTTAGAAAACTAATAAGCTTTTGATAGTCAATCTTTATGTTCATATACCTAATGGCATGAAAGAGGTTTGAGCCATCTATGAATATCACCACCCTTTCATGGTTCATAGAGGAAACCGCATAAAGAAGGTTAATCCTAAATAGCTAAAAACAGGTAGGTTTTCAATTATGCTTTTTAAATTCTTCATTGATTTCCTCCTTCTTTATATTTTACCAAAAGCTCTTTTGCATACCTTCTCTTGGATTTTTCATCTTCTCCCCAAAGAATACCTATAATTTTCCATCTTTTATTCTCTCCAAAGGTAAAGTATATCCTGCCTCCTTTAGGCTTTAGCTTGAAAAGGTTTTTAAAACCCCTCATGCTTTCAAACTTATCTTCATAGCTCTTCATATTCAAAAGCAAAAGCTCTTTTAAAAATTCCCTTTTTGCTTCCCTGCTTAGTTCCATGTATTCCCTTAAGGTTCTTTCCTCAAATTCAAGATTTTCAAAGAGGAGATCAAAAAATTCCTTATATATTTCCTTACTACCCTTCCAAGAGGCTTGTAATTTTTCCAATTCAAGGCTTATTATGTCTTTTTCTCTCTTTAGTTTTTCAAAGTCCTGCAAGAGGTTTATATATTTGTTGTTTAGCTCTGAATTCTCCCTTGAAAGCTCTTCCAAAAGTTCTTGCATCTGAAGGAGCTCCTTTGAAAGTTTTTTCCTTTCTTGTCGGAGTTTAGAAAGCTCTTCTTTACCTCCCCTTGGTTCTTTTTCCTGAATTATTTCAAGCATTTCAAAAAGCTCCCTATTCACCTTAACAAGCCTTTCAAGTCTTTCCATATAATCCTTAAGTCTTCTTTGACTTTCCAAAAGCTTTCTGCTTAGTTCTTCCCTTTCCCTTTCTAAGGCTTGCCTTTGCGTTATATCTTCTTCCTTTAGCTTATTAAGCTCTTTTTCTACAAAATCCTTTTCTTTTGTTAGCCTTTCCACTAATTCCCTTGAAAGCTCCACTTGTTCCCTAAGCCTTCTTTGCTCTTCTTCATTTCTTAATATTTCCTCCTCAAGCTTTCTTTTACTTTCTTCAAGCCGCCTTGCTTCTTTTTCTGTGGGTGATTCAAAAAGCCATATAAAGAGCAATGTAAGTAAAAAGGCCGGAGTAAACTGGAGTATAACTCCTGGATTTTGTCTTAATATGGAGAATCCTATAATTTGAAGGAAGAAAACATAAGCAAGCCAGATAACCGTTTTCTCCTTGTAGCCAAAAAGCCAAGAAAGGTAAAGGCTTGAATTTAGGACAAGGAGCATGAGAATATCCTCAGGCTCTTGAGGAAATAGGGGATAAGGTGAAAAGGTAGAAATGTAGCGGAGTATGAAGCTATAGGATACTATCAAAAACAGAAGCTTTAAGGCGTCCCTTATCATAGACTATAATATAGGACAATGAACCCTTTTGAAGAGCTTTTAAAAATAATAGAAGAGCTAAGAGCCAAATGTCCTTGGGACAGAGAGCAAACCCACGAGAGTTTGAAGAAATACCTTATAGAAGAAGCTTATGAGCTTTTGGAAGCCATAGAATTAAAGGATGATAAAAAGCTTAGAGAGGAGCTTGGAGACTTGCTTTTACAGGTGGTTTTCCATTCTCAGATAGCAAAGGAAAGGCAGGCCTTTGATATATGGGATGTTATAAAGAGCTTGAATAAAAAGCTTATAGAAAGACATCCCCACGTTTTTGGCTCAGAA
>CALLAD010000101.1 GCA_938002625.1 uncultured Aquificaceae bacterium | reverse complement strand
CCTGTCAAAATCCTTTGAGGAATATTTTCTGTACTTTTCAATGTTTAAAAATACCCTCTTTGGAACGTACGGCTCTGGGTATACATCCTTTATGGCCTCAAGCTTTCCACCCGCTAACTTAAGAATAAGATCTATGGCTAAATTTTGGGAATTTTTGAGGTTTTCTATATCTACGTTCCTTTCAAACCTGTAGGAGCTTTCTGTTTGAATGCCTAATGATTTTGCCGATTTTCTAATTCTATAGGGATCAAAGTAAGCAGCTTCAAGGAGTATAGCTTGAGTACTTTCGGCAACAGAACTTTCCAGTCCACCCACCACACCAGCAATGGCAAGGCCCTTTTCAGAATCTGCTATAAGTAAGTTTATTGGAGTTAAGGATTTCTCCACTCCCGTAAGGGTTTTTATCTTTTCCCCTTCATACGCATCTCTTACCAGTATGGGAAGTTTTAATGTTTCGTAATCAAAGGCGTGTAATGGTTGACCTTCAAGGATCATAATATAGTTGGTTATGTCAACTATGTTATTTATGGTCTTTATTCCAGACTGCCAAAGCCTTTTCCTAAGCCACAAAGGCGATGCTTTTATCTTTACACCTTCTATTAGGGCTCCCCTGTACCTTTTACAGTCCTTTGATTCTATTCTTATATCTATATCTCCTTCCTTTTCATAGTTGGGATATGACCTTGTCTTTTTGGGAAGTCCTAAAAGTGCGGATATTTCCCTTGCAAGGCCCTTTACCGAAAGGAGATCTCCTCTATTCGGTGTGGGTTCTATTTCAAGTATGTACTCACCAAATCCCAAAAGGTCATAGGCAGAGGTTCCAGGTTTAATATCCTCTTCAAGGGTTAGTATTCCTTCCTCTTGGTCTTCAAGGTGAAGATCCTTTGCCGTTAAAAAAACTCCCTGAGATACAATACCATCAAAATCCTTAGCACTAAAGCATACTTTTTCAACCTTAGCATTGGGAAGAGCCAAAAGAACTCCTGTACCTTCCTTGAGGTTTTTATCCCTTGATACCACCTGAAGGTAATAGTCTTGACCAGCCTGTACCCTATATACGGCAAGGTCTTCCCTTGTTGGATGATTTCTTTTCTCTACTATTTTTGCATATACAACTCCGTCTATATCCCTTTCCCACTTGCTTACGGAAGTTTCTACGCTTTTTAGCGTAAGCTCTTCTGCCACTTTGTATGGGTCCAAGTCTTCTATGTGTATAAATTCAGAGAGCAGGGAAAAGGGGATTTTCATAAAGATATTTTAGCATAGGTTAGATTTTATAAGTCCTTGTATGGTGAGGTGGTTAGGTATTTTTCTCCACCATCGGGGAATACTACAACTATAACTCCTTCTTCCAATTCTTCGGCAAGCTTGAGGGCTGCGTATAGAGCTGCACCACAGGATTGGCCTGCAAGTATGCCCTCTTCACGGGCAAGCCTTTTTGTCATTTCGTAAGCATGCTCTGTTTCTACGAATATGGTTCTATCCAAAAAGCTTTCATCAAATATGCCAGGTTTTATTGAACTTTCTATATGCTTTAGTCCTTCTATACCATGAAAGGGATAGGCTGGCTGTACGCCTATTATCTGAATATCTTGGTTATAAACCTTTAGCCTTCTTCCAGTTCCCATTATGGTACCACCTGTGCCTATTCCAGCGACAAAGTGGGTAATTCTTCCATTGGTTTGGTTCCATATTTCTATACCAGTGGAGTAAAAATG
Organism: uncultured Aquificaceae bacterium; assembly: GCA_938002625.1. Lineage (GTDB taxonomy): Bacteria > Aquificota > Aquificia > Aquificales > Aquificaceae > Pampinifervens. Next base: position 1,434 of record CALLAD010000101.1, on the reverse strand, counting down.
AGCTCTCCAGTTTGCTGGGTTATTGTATTGGTCAAGGTAAACATACTTATCTGGTTCTTTGCTTACCCTTTCCCTTACAAACAAAATGGCTCCATCGGTTCCTTCAAGAGGGTCTGTATAATAGACTTTTGCTCCGTAAGCTTTTATAATTCTCTTTCTTTCCTCGCTCACATTGGCTGGCATGGCAAGCTCTACGGGCACTCCAAGACATGCTCCCACCATGGCAAGGGCTATGCCCGTATTACCAGAGGTGGCATCTATAACCACCTTACCCTCCTTTATGAGTCCCTTTTCTATGGCATCTAAGAACATGCTCAAAGCTGGTCTATCCTTTACAGAACCGCCTGGATTAAAGCTTTCAAGCTTTGCGTATACTTCCACCTTTGGGGATATATGTGGTGGAATAACTTTCTTTAACCTTACTAATGGAGTATTGCCTACAAGGTTTAGTATAGAGTTCCTTACCCTTCTGTAAGCTTCGTCATGCTGACCTAAAACCCACACAAGAAGATTATAAGCTATTCTTCTCCATAAGCCATTGCTAAAACTTCTATGGGATGATAAACTCTTTTACCCGTTGAAAGCTCTATATGGTTTGAAGAAAGGGGACAATCGGAAACGTATATATCTGCGTTGGAGTTTTTAAGGTCCTCAAAAAGCTTTGAACCTACTCTAAGGGACATATCAAAGGTTTCCTTACGAAGTCCAAAGGTACCATCATGTCCAGAACATCTCTCTATAATTTGAACTTTTGTGTTGGGTATTAACCTCATAAGGGCTACGGCTCTATAGCCTACGTTAAGAGACTTTAAATGGCAAGGTATTTGATAAGCTATGTTACCCATGGATACTTTAAAATCTTTGTTAAACTTTTTCTCTTGGTGTAGTTTGAATAGATATTCATGTACATCATAAACCCTCTCTGAGACCATCTTAGCATCGGGATCATCGGGAAGCAAAAGGGGATATTCATACTTTATCTGAAGAGCGCATGTAGGTACGGGTACTACAATATCAAAACCAGCCTTTACATAATTTTTTAGGCTTTGTATGTTACGCCTTGCCTTTTCTGTTGCAGAATCTATATCGCCTATATCAAAAAAGGGTATTCCGCAACATTCCTGTTCGGGAAGCTCTACGTAGATGTTATTTTTTTCAAAAACTTTTATTATTGCCTTTCCTTTTTCAAGGTAGTTATAATTCAATAAGCAGGTGTAAAACAAAGCTACCTTATTTCCCTCAGCCTTTATTGGTTTTTTATTCTTTTTAAACCAACTAATAAAGGTTTCCGAGTTTATGGGTGGAAGCTTGGACCTTCTATCAATTCCCATTAAGCCTTCCATTATTACACGAAATGGCTTTGTATTGTTAAGCAAGTTAACCACAGGAGAAAAAGGAACGGAGAGCTTTCCCACCAAATCGGTATTAAGCATA
>CALLAD010000100.1 GCA_938002625.1 uncultured Aquificaceae bacterium | reverse complement strand
GATCAAAAACCAATAGAAAAACAAAATCAGCCTTCGGAGAAAGATCCTATAGCTCAAAAAATTATAGAAGAAAAGGCTAAAGAAAAACAAGAGCCCAGACAAGAAGAAATGCAAAAAACTACCATCAAGACCTCAGAAAAGCAGGTGGTTAAGGTAGAGCAAAAAACTCAAAAGGAGCATGCCAAAGAAGAAGTGAAAAGCTATACTATACAAATAGGTGCCTTTATAAACAAGGAAGGAGCCCATAGAATGGCGGAAAAAGCAAGGAGTATGAAATATAAGGTGAATATAGTAGAAGAGAATAACTTTTATAAGGTTAGGATCATGGTTGCAACAAGTGATATAAAGAAAGAACTTGAAAAAATAAGGAAAACCTTCGGCGATGCTGTTTTAGTAAGATGAGGAGAAAGCTTGCTTTTCTTTTACTTTTGCTCCTATTATCTTCCTGTGCCACCAATCAAGAAACAAAGAGCAATCCCCAGTGGCAATATTTCTACGATATGGGTATGGCTTCTTACATGGCAAAAAACTACTCTGAAGCAATAGCTTACTTTTTTAAAGCTTCGCAGATTTCTCCAACGGAACCAAAGGTCTGGAATGCCTTGGGTTTGGCCTACATGGAAGTAAGGGAATATGAAAAGGCTGAAAAAGCTTTCCTTAGGGCTCTTCAGGTGGATAAAAAATACACGGAAGCAAGGCTAAATCTTGGAATAATGTACTACAGACAAGGGAACTATGAGAAGGCTGTTAGCATATTAAAAGAAGCTGCAGAGGATGAAGCCTATCCGCAGAGGTACATGGTTTTTTATTACATTGCTAAAAACTATCAAGCATTGGGCAATTTGGATGAGTACAAAAGATATCTCTCAAGAGCCGTAGATTATTATCCCATGTTTGTAAATGCTCAACTTGAACTTGCTCAAATATATGAATCGGAAAAAAATTATGAAGATGCTAAAAAAATATACCAAAATCTTATAAATAACGGCTTGGAGGATCCCAATTTAGAATTAAGCTTGGCACGAATTGAATACGAGCTTGGAAACTATGCAAAGGCTGAAAATCATATTAAAAGGGTTTTAGAAGCCAAACAAAGGGATCCTTTAGTAACCTCTCGGGCCTATGACCTTCTTAATTTAGTGCTCATAGCTGAGAAGACTGGTAAAGTTAAAGACCATATTAAGGAAGTTGAAACTTCATCTCCCGATGAAGTTAGAATTGGGGAACAAAGAGAAATTAAAGTAACTTACAGGGAAACTCAAAGGGATCAAAAACAAGAAGACATTAAAGAACCTGAGCCTGTAAGCGACCAAACAGAGAAAGATCAGAAAACTCAGGTAGATAAAAATACAACAACCCCCTCTTACAAAATACAATTGGGTGCTTTCTCATCCTTAGATTCTGCAAACGCGTGGAAAAGCAAATTGGAAAATAAATTAAACCTAAAAGGTTTAGTAATAGTTGAAAGGTCGGGAGTTTATAGAGTTCTTTACGGTGACTTTCGTGATAGAAGGGAGGCTGCTAACGAGCTTAGAAGGCTAAAGGGCATGAGGATAGAGGGCTTTATAGTCCAAGAATAACTAAAGACTATCTTTTGTTGAAGGAATTTTGTCACCTGTTATTTCCACTGCTTGCCTTAAGCTAAGGGCAAAGGCTTTAAAAGAAGCCTCGGCTACGTGATGAAGGATTTTACCAGAAATTACCCTTATATGTAATGTGCTTTTGCTTTCAAGGGCAAAGCCCTTAAAAAATTCCCATATAAGTTCAAAGTCAAAGTTTGTTATTTTACCCCTTAGGTTAATGTCCTCGTAAAAAAATAAGGGTCTACCCGAAATATCTATGCTTGCTAAAACCAAGGCTTCGTCCATGGGCACTATAGCATAGCCGTAGCGATTTATACCCTTTTTATTACCTAAGGCTTGTAAGGTGGCCATACCTAAAACAATACCTACATCCTCAACCGTATGGTGGTGTGATACGTGAATATCCCCTTCTGCGTGTACTTCTATATCAAATTTTCCATGTCTTGCAATAGTTTCCAGCATATGATTTAGAAAGCCTATGGGCGTTTCTACTTTGTAATTACCTTCTCCATCAAGGTTCAATTTCAATCCAATCTTGGTTTCTCGGGTTTGACGTGTAATGTATGCTTTTCTCATTTAACATATATTCTATCACAAAATCCCTAAGGGAAAGCATGGGATCTGAATAAAATACCTTTATGGCCACATCAAGAAAGTATAGTCTCTTGATAAGGTAATAAAGCTCTTCCTTAGAATTTTTTTCAAGGTACCTTTTAAAGTTAAGCTTTTGAAAGGGATGCTTTACATCTACACAGTTCAAAGCTTCGTCTAAACTTTTGCCATTTTCTATTAGCTCCTTTGCCGTATATAGTTTAAGGGTGTAGCTAATAAGTGTAGCAAGTATTTGTAATGGATGTGTTCCCGTTCTCAAAACTGACTGTAGGGACTCTATTGCCTTTTCATAATCTTTTAGGAAAAGTCCATCCATAAAATCAAAAAGGGACAATTCCATATCGGAAATTACTATTCTTTTCACATCCTCAAGGCTTATCTTTGGTTTTCCATATAGGATAAGCTTATCCGTTTCACCCTTGAGTATCATAAGCTGGTAAGAAGTGACAGAAAGAAGATAGTCAAGGGCAGCTTCTTCTATTTCAATTCCGCTTTTTTTTAGCTTGTTATACACTAAATCCCTAATTTTCTTTTTGTCAAGCTTATTAGCAACTATAATATCTCCCAACTTTGATATGGTGGCAAAAGGCTCCTTTTGAAGATCCTTCTCGCTTAGCTTAGTTTCTACATAAAAAAAGATAATCTTATCTTCAACCCTTTCTAAAAAAGAGGAAAATCTTTTATAATCTTTGACACTTTTGAAAAGGTCCATGGATCTGTACACAAACAGTATTTCCCTTTTCCCAAACATACCCTTGCTCAAGATGTATCTTTCAAAGTCTTGCAATGAAAGGTCATCACCCCATAGAGCTCTAAGAGGATAAATTTCTCTTAGTTTATCAATCAGGGTTTTTACTAAATACTCCTCATCCCCATGAATTAGATTAACCTTCTTTATACTATCCTTTGAAAGCTTCTTTTTATAATCTATCAGGTTTATCACGAGTGCATCGCCTTTAAGAATTCTTTGTTGGTTTTAAACTTTTTGAGTTTATCAAGTAGAAATTCCATAGCCTCTATAGGATCCATAGTGGCTAAGAATTTCCTTAAGACCCATACCCTTTGAAGCTCCCAATCTTCCATAAGAAGCTCCTCTTTCCTTGTACCAGATTTTTCTATGTTTATTGCCGGGAATATTCTTCTTTCCATTAACCTCCTATCCAAGTGTATTTCCATATTTCCAGTACCCTTGAATTCCTCGTATATAACATCATCCATTTTAGACCCAGTTTCTATAAGGGCTGTGGCTATTATGGTAAGTGAGCCTCCCTCTTCTATGTTTCTTGCAGCACCAAAGAATTTTTTGGGCCTTTGTAATGCTGTTGCCTCTATACCACCAGTAAGCACCCTTCCAGTTGGGGGTGTTACCGCGTTGGAAGCCCTGCCAAACCTTGTCATGGAATCAAGGAGAATTACAACATCATGCTTTAACTCTACAAGCCTTTTGGCTTTCTCTACGACAAGCTCCGCCACTTGCATATGTCTTTCTGGTGGTTCATCAAAGGTAGAAGCTACAACTTCTGCACCATCGCCAACTATTCGGCGCATTTCTGTGACTTCTTCAGGTCTTTCGTCTATGAGAAGGATTATTAAATATACTTCTGGATGATTTTGAATTAAGGCTTTTGCTATTTTTTGAAGTATTACCGTCTTTCCAGCCTTTGGCGGAGCCACTATCATACCCCTTTGACCTTTGCCTATGGGTGCTATAAGGCTTATTACTCTTGTGGATAGCTCTGTGGGTGAAGTTTCCAAGTTAAAGCGTTCTGTGGGATGGTATGGGGTAAGCTTTTCAAATTGGGGTCTTGATCTTAACACCTCTGGGTCTGGTGGTAAATCGTTTACGGATTCTATTCTTATTAAAGCTTGGTACTTTTCTTTTTCCTGTGGTGGTCTTGCAAAACCTATTATAGTGTCTCCAGTCCTAAGCCCAAACTTTTTTATTTGAGATGGAGCCACATATATATCCGTTGGGCTTGGCATGTAATTATTTTCCAAGCTTCTTATAAAACCATAACCCTCAGGCAATATTTCCAAAACACCCTTGATGAAATTAAGACCTTCCTCTTTTGCCTGCGTAGCTAAAATTTTCTCAATAAGCTCTTCTTTTCTTAATCCCGTTACCCTTGATAGTTCAAGTTCTTTACCTATCCTTTGAAGTTCCTGCAAGGATAGCTTTTTAAGCTCCTCAAGAGTGTAAATCTTTTTTTCTTGCACCTGTTCCATAGAATACCTCCTTCTTATTTTCCTATGCAGAACCTTGAGAAAATACCACCAAGAATGTCTTCTGTAGTTATTGTCCCTACTATTTCATCTAAATATGTAATAGCTTCCCTTAGATCAAGCATTATTATTTCTGGGGATAGCTCCTCTAATTCCAGTTTATTTATTAATGATTTTATCACTTCTTTGGATTTTTTCAAGAGGTTTTCATGTCTGACCGTTATATAAATATGAGCACTATCCGTAAGGTACACTCCAAGCCTGTTTAAAATCTCGTCCTTTAGCTCTTCTATACCTTCTCCCCTTAGGGCGCTTACCCTTTGAGCTTTGGGAAACTCTTTCAAGACTTCATCCCTTAATCCTATATCCACCTTGTTTATAACCACCATATGATCCAAATCTTTGACCATACTGTATATGTCTATGTCTTCTTTTTCTAAGGGTTTGCTGCCATCAACTACAAAAAGAACCATATCTGCCGTTTTTAACTTATGAAGACTTCTCTCTACTCCTATTTTTTCTATGGGGTCTTCCGTATCCCTTATTCCAGCCGTGTCTATCAGATTTATGGGTATTCCTTTTAATGTAAGGCTCTCTTGAAGAAAGTCCCTTGTGGTTCCTGGTATTGGTGTTGTTATTGCTCTTTCTTGGCCAAGCAAAGCATTAAAAAGGGAAGATTTTCCTACGTTAGGCTTTCCCACAATAGCAAGGTTTATTCCCCTTCTTAAAAATTCACCAGTTTTAACGGTTTTAAGGAGGTTTTCTATTTCTTGGTCTATACTCTTTAAAAGGTTTATTATTTGTTCCTTTGTTAAGGTTGGTATATCTTCCTCCGAAAACTCAATGTCTGCTTCTACATAGGCGAGAAGTTCAAGAAGCCTTTCCCTAAGGGAATTTATAAGGGATGAAAGCCCCCCCTGAAGCTGTTTTTGAGCAGATTTTATAGCTCTTTCTGATCTTGAGCCTATAAGGTCTGCTACTGCTTCCGCTTGTAGAAGGTCCATTTTTCCGTTTAGAAAGGCTCTTTTGGTAAATTCTCCTGGTTGGGCAAGCCTTATACCCTTTGTTAGAAATAGCTCAAGGGCTTTTTTTAGAATAAGAGGATTTCCATGAAGAAAAATTTCTACCATGTCCTCGCCCGTGTAACTCTTAGGCGAAGGGTAATATATAAGTATTCCCTCATCTAAAATATCTCCATCTTCATCCCTTATCTTTACAAAGTGAGCATATCTTGGCTTTATTTCTCCTTTGGTTATAATTAGATCCCTTATTTTCCCTAAAACATCGTAACCAGACAACCTTATGGCCCCTATGGCACTTTCTCCAAAGGGTGTAGCTATGGCAACTATAGGTTCTCTTTGTTTTATCATCTTAGTCCAAGATTAGTTGAAGGTCCTTTGCTAAAGTTAAGGCCTCTTCATATTCTTTATAATTTATTCTCCTTGAAAGTTCTGGGTAATCGTATGCTTTGTAGTAGGGTGTGTATTGATCCATGATATTTATAGCAATACGTGGAGAAATCTCCTTTAGCTTTTCTATTACCTCCTTTGTTCCAGCAAGTCCATTGGGAAGAAGAAGATGCCTTATAAGTACTCCCCTTATGGCTATTCCTTCTCCATCTACTTGTAAATCTCCAACCTGTCTATGCATCTCCCTTATAGCTTCAAGGGCTCTTTCAAAATAACCTTTTACCTTAGAATATTTTCTACCCTTTTCACTGTCGGAGTATTTAAAGTCTGCCAAGTAAATGTCCACTATGCCATCCAAAAGCCTTAAACTTTCCAAGCTATCGTAAGAAGAAGTATTATAAACTATTGGAATTTTTAAACCACTCTTAGCTGCAATGTACAAGGCTTCTATTATCTGAGGAACCACATGGGAAGGGCTTACAAGGTTTATGTTATGACAACCCAACCTTTGCAAGGTTAAAAATATCTCGGCAAGCTCCGAAGGTTTTACCTCTTTTCCCTCTCCAAGCTGGCTTATGGTGTAGTTTTGGCAGTATACGCACCTCATATTGCAATAAGAAAAGAAAACGGTACCAGAACCTCTCTTTCCCCTTATGGGCTTTTCCTCTCCCCTATGAGGGAAATAATCCGCTACTATTGCATACCTTCCCGTCCTACAGTAACCAAGCTCTCCATTAATTCTATTAACTTCACATTCATGGGGGCATACTTTGCAAGATTTTAGCATTTCCATCGCTTTTTCTATTCTATCTTTCCAATCCTTATCCTCCAAGTTAAGGTAGGAAGGATATTTTCCTGTCATAGTTTATAAGTTATACCTGTTCTAATCCTCCTTCCACCTCTTATAAAGGTTATGCTCTATTCTTAGAGCGTCTAAAACCTTTCCCACTACAAAATCTACCAAATCTTGCAGGCTTTTTGGTTTGTTGTAAAAGCCCGGGCTTGCTGGTAAAATGATAGCACCAGCGTGGGCAACCTTTAACATATTCTCAATATGTACAAGAGAATAGGGAGTTTCTCTTATCACCATAACTAATGGAACTCTCTCCTTTAGGGCAACTTCGCATACTCTATGAATGAGATTTTGATTTATCCCATTTGCCACGTGGGCAAGAGTACTCATAGAGCATGGAGAAACGATCACACCATTATATTGAATAAGCCTTGAACCGCTTGCTATGGAATTGGATATATCCTTTTCTGGTATAAGATTAACTTGAGGAAATTCTTTAAGCAATTTTTCTTTTGTTAAACCCATTTCATGTTTTAGTACTATCCAACCAGAGGAAGAGACCACTACGTCCATTTGAAAATCCATGGATACTAAAACTTGTAAAAGCCTATAGCCGTATATGGCACCGCTTGCTCCCGTTATACACAAAACCATTTTTTTAGCCATGTATAAATTGTAAAGCCTTTACGTGTAAAATATTCTCAATGCAAAGCCTTTTAATAGCCAATAGGGGAGAAATAGCGGTAAGAGTTATAAGAGTTTGTAAAGAACTGGGTATAAAGAGCATAGCCATATACTCGGAAGCCGACAGAGATAGTATGCATGTAAAACTCGCGGATAAGAGTGTATGCATAGGACCTCCAGAAGCTTCTAAGAGTTATCTTGATATTCCAAGAATAATGTCTGCTATTGAAGTGTCCGAAGCTGAGGCTGTGCATCCTGGATATGGATTTCTATCGGAAAATCCCAAGTTTGCAGAGATAGTAAGGGCAAGCGGAAAGATTTTTGTAGGGCCAAGCCCAGAAACTCTTGAATTGATAGGAGATAAGGTAAAGGCAAAGGAAGTAGCTAAAAAAGTGGGAATTCCCCTTGTACCTGGTAGCGATGGCCCTGTGGATTTTCAAAAAGCCTTAGAAGTAGCAAGTAAAATAGGGTATCCAGTGGTTATAAAAGCTGCTGCTGGTGGTGGTGGTAGAGGAATAAGGATAGTTAACAATGACAAAGAGCTTAGGGAAAAATTTCCTTTGGCTACACAAGAAGCCCAAGCTGCCTTTGGCGATGGAAGGCTTTACATAGAAAAGTACCTTATAAATCCAAAGCATATAGAAATTCAAGTGCTTGCCGACAAGTATGGCAACGTTATAACCCTTGGTGAAAGGGAGTGTTCTATTCAAAGGAGGCATCAAAAGCTTATAGAAGAAGCTCCAAGCTCTGCTTTGACAGAGGAAAAGAGAAAAGAAATAGAAGCTCTTGTAAGGGACTTTTGTAAGGAGATAAACTACGAGGGAGCTGGTACGGTAGAGTTTCTTATGGATTCGGAGGGTAACTTTTACTTTATGGAAATGAATGGTCGCATACAGGTAGAGCATCCTGTTACAGAAATGGTTTACGGAATAGATTTGGTAGAGTGGCAGATAAGGATAGCAAGGGGAGAAAGGTTAAACCTTGGTGAAATAGAAAGAAAGGGCTATGCCATAGAGTGTAGGATAAACGCAGAGGATCCTAATACCTTTTTGCCCTCTCCGGGGAAAATAGAGGAATTGTACCTTCCTGGTGGTTTTGGAGTTAGAGTAGATACCCACATATACTGTGGTTATACAGTCCCGCCCTTTTATGACTCTTTGCTTGCCAAGTTAATATGCTGGGGGAAAACAAGGGAAGAGGCTATAAACCGATGCTTGAGAGCCTTGGAGGAATTTCGCATAGAGGGTGCATCATTAAAAACAAACTTGGAATTCCATAAACGTGTGCTTTCTACCAGAGAATTTCAACAAGGGAAGCATCATATTAGATTTATAGAGGAACTTTTACTCTGATGAGGGATAGGGTTAAAAAATTTTTAAGCAGAATGTTTTATCAAAATAAGGTGCCTTCTTCTGTAATTCTCTATGGGAAGGAAGGTATAGGTAAGAAGGATTTAGGCTTTGAATTCGCCATGTCCCTTTTATGTCATGAAAGGGTCTATCCACCATGTGGTGTTTGTGTTTCTTGCAGACATATGAAGGTTTTTTATCAGAAAAAAC
>CALLAD010000099.1 GCA_938002625.1 uncultured Aquificaceae bacterium | reverse complement strand
TGGTCATCCAGCAGATCCAAGAGGAGTTGGCAGTTTTTGCACAAAGGGAATAACCTATATCCAAGAAATATCAAGAAATCCCCTTAGATTAAAAGGCATTTTCCTTAAAAAGGATGAGGACTTTTTACCCATTAGCTATTCCCAAGCTATAACAATAATTAAGGAAAGGCTTTCAAGGGGTAAGACGGCTTTTTTACTTGGAAGATTGGCTGGACTTGAAGAATACCTTTTTGCAAAGGAATTAACGGGAGATGTTTTTGTAGATGCTCCAGTGGTGGATTTTTTACCATCTACCATCCATCCAACCCAATGGAAGACTTCAAAGTTTATCCTTTCTGTGGATGCAGAGCCTGTATTTTCCGAGGTTATGTCCTCTCGCTGGATAGTGGATGCTATAGAGTCTGGGGGGTACCTCTTCTGTCTTTCCAGTAGGTATGAAACCTTATGCTCAAAGGCCAAAAGAAGAAGACTTTCAAAACCAGATCTAATGATAGAATTCTTGCAAAATCTATTGGAGCCAGAAAGAAAAGAAGAAGAGGTAGAATTTGTAAAGAGAAACCTTTTCCTACTTAGAGGATCCTTAGTTCTTCTGGGTAGCCATTTACTCAATTCTCCCTTTAAAGAAAAAATAGTTGAGATTTTAAAGGGGCTAAGGCAAAAATACAGGGTGAATTATAGCTTTGTGGGTGATTTAATGCCTTTTCCTGCAAGGGAGTTAAAGGAGTTTTTTGAAAGGTTTGAGGAGTTTGATAACTTAGTAGTGATTGGAAACCTTTTTAGATATTTCAAGGATGAAAATCTTGAAAAGCTTAAGGATAAATTCGTAGTTAGTTTTCAAGTTTTTCCCAACATAACCGCCCATTATTCCCATCTCATTTTTGCCAGCAGTATGTTTTACGAAAGAGACTTTATAAACTACAGACATGGCTTTGGCTATCTTATTTACTCTCCAAAAACCATTGAGAAGGAAGAGAATATCTACGATCCTTACAAGATCCTGTCCTCCGCTTTATCTACCGAATGGGATTTAGGCTCCTTTTTAAAGGATTATGGTATTGATTATCAAAGGTTAAAAGAAGAAGGGGAGGCATTATTGAAGATGAAGGATATAAGCTCTATTGAGATTAAAGATTCCCAGATATGGAAAGGGAGATTGTTTTTATGTACGGATTCAACGCTGGTGGAGGATTTGGGACATTGGAACCCTTGGACTCATGAGATAGAAAAATATCAAAGAGCTTACATCAATCCAAAAACGGCAAGGGAATTTAATTTTGGACATAGTATAGAATTGAAGGGCATAAAATTTGATATTCAGTTAACGGAGAATATTGCGGAAGGTGTTTTATTTATACCCTTTGATTATGAAGAGTTTCAGCCCTTTGATCCAGGATATAGGGTAGGAGCCTTCACCGAAAAACCCTATTATAGATACGAGATTCTCTTATGAAAATAGCTCTTTGTGAAGAAAGGAAAAAGGTAGAGGGCATTTTAGTAAGAACCATAGGACTGGAAAATTTGGAAGGTTATAGGTGTATAAGATGGGTGGGTGGTGTTGATGTATTGCTAAATAATCAGGAAGAGCTTGAGAAGTTTTTGAATAAATATGGCAATTATGTATATGCCATAGGCATGGAGGATATGGAGGAAGTGGTAGGTAGGCTTCTCAAAGAGAGGGGAGTAAAGTTGGCAACCGCCGAAAGCTGCACTGGTGGTTTGCTTGCCGCAAGAATAGTTAACGTGTCTAGCTCTTCCGAGTATTTTGTAGGTGGTTTTGTGGTTTATGCTAATGAATTAAAAACAAAGCTCTTAAGTGTTGAGGAAGAGGCTATAAGAAGGTATGGAGCAGTTTCGGAAGAGGTTTGTAGACAGATGGCTGTGGGTGCTTTGGAGGAGACGGATGCGGATATAGCTTTGGCAATAACAGGAATAGCTGGACCCAAAGGGGGCACTCCTCAAAAACCAGTAGGCTTAACCTATATAGCCTTAGCTACTGATAAAAGGGTTGTAGTTGAAAGGTTTTTATTTAAGGGAGATAGGAATGAAAACCGCTTCTTAGCTACCCAGTGGGCTCTGGAGCTCTTAAGAAGGTATCTTCTATCGGGAGGTTAAAATGTACAAAGTACATCCAACTGCCATAATTGGAGGAAATGTAGAAATAGAAGAGGGTGTAGAAATAGGGCCCTATACCATTATAGAAGGGGATATTAAGATAGGCAGGGGAACAAAAATAGGGGCAAGGGTTTCCATAAAGGGCAAGGTTTCCATAGGTCAAGAATGCAAGATATACGATGGAGCAATCATAGGCGAGGAACCACAACACTTAAGATATGCAGGTGAAGAAAGTGAGGTAATAATAGGCAATAGGGTAATAATAAGGGAATATGTAACTATTCACAGGGGTACTGCCTTGGATAAACTAAAAACCATAGTGGAAGATGATGTAATGCTTATGGCATATAGTCATGTAGCCCATGACTGTATAGTAAGAAGGGGAGTGATAATGGCGAACTGTGCCACTCTGGGGGGGCATGTGGAAGTGGGTGAGTATGCCTTTATAGGTGGTCTTTCTGCCGTTCATCAATGGGCAAGGGTTGGAGC